>JANXPS010000250.1 GCA_025357175.1 Deltaproteobacteria bacterium
GGGCCAATCCGGGCTGTGCGACCTACGTTCCCGTCACGACGCTGTCGGGGATGACGCCGGTCGAGGCGGGACTGTCGTCGAAGCATTACCCGCTCCACCTGATCACCCAGAAGGACATCACGCAGACCAAGTCGCGCACGATCACCAACTACTGGCTTTCGACCGGCATCCGGCCCGAGAACGAGATCCTCGTCAACGCGGGCGACGCGAAGGAGCTGGGCTTCAAGGAGGGCGACCGGGCTCGCATCGTCTCCGCCACCAACCGCAGCGGGACGTGGGAACTGGGTCACGGAAAGCGCAAAGAGATCGTGGGGCGCGTAAAACCCACCGAGACGATCAAGCCGGGCGTGATCTCGTTCACGATCGGGCACGGCCAGTGGGCGAGCGGCGCCTCCGATATCGAAATCGACGGGCAGGTCGTCAAGGGCGACCCGCGGCGCGGCGTCGGCTTCAACGCAAACGCGTCGATGTGGATCGATCCGCTCATGAAGAATCAGGCGCTGGTCGATCCGGTGGGCGGCAGTCTTTCCTTCTACGACACGATGGTGGCACTGGAGAAAGCATGAGCGAATGTTCCCGCCGCGATTTCCTGAAAGGGTCCGGGGCGCTGCTGGGCGGGACGCTGCTGGCGTCGCAGCTCGAGTGGGCGACGGGGCTGCTCGCGCGCGCCGAGGCCGGCGTGCTCGGAGACGGCGAGTCGTACGAGCTGTCGCAGGCGCGGAACATCCTCTACACCACCTGCCTCCAGTGCAACACCGGCTGCGGCATCAAGGTCAAGCTGATCGACGGCCTCGCGGTCAAGATCGACGGCAGCCCGTATTCCCCCTTCACGATGTTCCCGAACGTCCCGATGGCGACCTCCCCGGCCGAGACCGCGAAGGTCGACGCGGCGATCTGCCCCAAGGGGCACGCGGGAATCCAGACGGCGTACGATCCCTACCGCATCCGGAAAGTCCTCAAGCGGGCGGGTCGCCGGGGCGAGGGAAAGTGGGAGACGATCGCCTTCGACCAGGCGGTGGCCGAAATCGTCGAGGGCGGAAAACTTTTCGCGCACGTTTCGGGCGAGGAAAACCGCCACGTCGAGGGATTGCGCGCCCTATGGGCCCTGCGCGACGCGAAGCTCGCGAAGGCCATGGGCGACGACGCGAGGGCGATCGCGAAGGCCGGAGACAAGCGCCAGGCGGTCGCCGATTTCAAGAAGAAGCACGCAGGCAATCTCCACCTGCTGATCGATCCCGACCATCCCGACCTGGGCCCGAAGAACAACCAGCTCGTCTTCCAGTGGGGGCGGATGAAGGGCGGTCGCAACGAATTCGGCGCCCGCTTCTTCGCGGAAGGGTTCGGCACGGCCAACACGCACGGCCACACGACCGTTTGCCAGGGATCGCTCTACTTCACCTGCAAGGCGATGACCCACCAGTACGACGGCGAGGGCTTTTCCGGCGGGCAGAATTTCTACTGGCAGGGCGACGTCGAGAACGCAACCTATGCGCTCTTCGTCGGCGCGAACCTGTTCGACGCAAACTACGGTCCCCCGAACCGGTCGGCGCGAATGACACAGCGGATGGCCGACGGCAAGCTGAAGGTCACCGTGGTCGACCCGCGCTTCTCCAAGCTCGCTTCCAAGGCAAACCGCTACCTCCCGGTCGTGCCGGGCGAGGACGCGGCGCTGTTCATGGCGATCGCACACACGTTGATCAGCGAGCGGCTGTTCGACGAAAAATACCTTGCGTGCGCCAACAAGGCGGCGGCGAAGGCCATCGGCGAGCCGACCTGGAGCAACTCGGCGCTGCTCGTCAGGATCGGCGAGGATGGCGTCCCGGGGAAATTTCTGCGCGCCTCCGAGATCGGGATAAAGGCCGCGCAAATACGCACCGACAAGGACGGGAAAGAGCGAGCGTACGATTATCTCGTGGCGATGAAGGACGGCGAGCCGATCGCGGTCGATCCGAACGACGAGACGGTCGCGGCGACCGGAGAGCTGCTGGTCGACGCCGTGGTTCGCGGCGTCCGGGTCAAGAGCGGCCTGCAGATCGTCGCCGACGCGGCCGCGTCGAAACCGATGGCCGACTGGGCACGGTTGTGCGGCATTCCCGTTTCCGACATCGAAGGCATCGCGGGCGAGCTGGCGCGCCACGGCAAAAAGGCGGTCGTCGACGTCCACCGCGGCGTTGCCCAGCACACCAACGGCTTCTACAACGTCACCGCCGCCATGACGATCAACATGCTGCTCGGCAACTTCGACCACGCGGGCGGGATGATCGCGGCTTCGACCTACGGCTACATGGGCGGGAAGCCGGGACAGCCGGCCAATCTCGCGGCCGGGAATCCCGGCAGGCTGCCGCGCTTCGGGATCAGCGTGATTCGCCACGACATCCGCTACGAGGATTCGACGCTCTTCGCCGGTTATCCCGCGAAACGCAACTGGTGGCCGCTCTCGTCCGACGTCTACGAAGAAACGCTTCCGTCGATCGGGGACGGTTATCCCTACCCGGTCAAGGCGCTCTTCAGCTACATGGC
>JANXPS010000271.1 GCA_025357175.1 Deltaproteobacteria bacterium
CGTCGCATTCGTGGCCGACCTGGGGCAGGGCGACGAACTGGCGCCCGTCAAGGCCAAGGCGAAGAAGACCGGCGCCTCCAAGGTCTACGTCGAGAACGTCCAGGACGAGTTCGTGCGCGACTTCATCTTCCCCGCGCTCCAGGCCAACGCGGTCTACGAGGGTTCCTACCTGCTCGGCACCTCGATCGCCCGTCCGCTGATCGCCAAGAAGCAGATCGAGATCGCCATCAAGGAGAACTGCAAGGCGGTCTCCCATGGCGCGACCGGCAAGGGGAACGACCAGGTCCGCTTCGAACTGACCTATTTCTCCCTGATGCCCGACGTCCAGATCATCGCCCCCTGGCGCGAGTGGGACATGAACTCCCGCACCGACCTCTGCAATTACGCGAAAAAATTCGGCATCGAGACGCCTGTTACCGTCGAGAAGCCATACTCGAGCGATCGCAACCTGATGCACATCAGCTACGAGGGAGGCATCCTCGAAGATGTCTGGGCCGAGCCGCCCGAAAACATGTTCACGCTGTCCGTGTCGCCCGAGAAGGCGCCCGACAAGGCGACCTATGTCGAAGTCTCCTTCGTGGACGGCCTGCCGGTCGCGGTCAACGGCAAGAAGATGGGGCCTGCCAAGCTGCTCTCGGCGCTCAACGTGCTGGGCGGCGCCAACGGAATCGGCCGTCTCGACCTGGTCGAGAACCGTTATGTAGGCATGAAGTCGCGCGGCGTCTATGAGACTCCCGGCGGCACCATCATGCACCTGGCCCATCGCGCGATCGAGTCGATCACGCTGGACCGCGAGGTCATGCACTTCCGCGATTCGCTCATCCCCAAGTTCGCCGAGATGGTCTACAACGGCTACTGGTACACCCCCGAGATGGATCTGATGAAGACCATGATCACGAAGAGCCAGGAAGACGTCACCGGCACCGTTCGCCTCAAGCTCTACAAGGGGAACTGCTCGGTCGCCGGCCGGAAGAGCCCGAAGTCGCTCTATCGGACCGACTTTGCCACCTTCGAGAAGGAATCGGTTTACAACCAGGCGGACGCGACCGGCTTCATCAAGATCAACGCGTTGCGCCTTCGCATCCGTTCGATGCTCAAGGCCAGGAAGGGCTAAGGGCAAGTCGATGGCCAAGAAAAAGGCGTGGGGCGGCCGGTTCGAAGGCGGGACCGACCGCTTCGTCGAATCGTTTACGGCGTCGATCCCGTACGATATCCAGCTTTACCGGCACGACATCACCGGGAGCATCGCGCACGTCCGGATGCTCGCCAAACAGAAGATCGTGACGGCCGCCGAGGCGGCGGCGATCGAGAAGGGGCTCCTGGCCGTTCTCGAGGAAATCGCCGGGGGCAAGGTCACGTTCGACCTCGCGGACGAAGACGTCCATATGGCCGTCGAGAGCCGCATGACGCAAAAGGTGGGCGCCGCGGGAGGCAAGCTTCATACCGGGCGCAGCCGGAACGACCAGGTCGCGCTCGACCTGCGCCTCTATCTTCGCGACGCGATCGACGAGACCGTCGGTCTGCTCGGCGTTCTTCGAACCCGGCTCGTCGAACGCGCCGAGCAGTATTTCGGGGTCGTGATGCCGGGCTATACCCATGTCCAGCGTGCGCAGCCGATCCTGTTCTCGCATCACCTGCTGGCGTATCACGAAATGTTCACGCGCGATGCCGAGCGTTTCGCGGACGCCCGGAGGCGCACCAACGTCTCCCCGCTCGGGGCGGGTGCGCTCGCCGGCACGACGTTCCCCCTCGACCGCAATTTCACGGCGCGCACGCTCGGCATGGACGGCGTATGCGAGAACAGCATCGACGCCGTCTCGGACCGCGACTTCGCGCTCGATTTCCTGCATGCCGCCTCCGTCACGATGATGCACCTCTCGCGAATGGCCGAAGAGATGGTTTTCTGGTCGTCCACCGAGTTCGGCTTCCTCTCGCTTCCCGATGCTCTTTGCACGGGCAGCAGCATCATGCCCCAGAAGAAAAATCCCGACGTCGCCGAACTGATTCGCGGCAAGACGGGGCGGGTCTACGGCAACCTGTTCAATCTCATGACCATCATGAAGGGTCTTCCGCTCGCCTATAACCGGGACATGCAGGAAGACAAGGAACCGGTCTTCGATTCCGCCCGGACGGTCAGGGACTGCCTGATCGGCGCGACGCTGCTGATCGAAGGGATGTCGGTCGACGAGCAGCGCATGCGGGACGCGTGCGACGACGGGTTCCTCACGGCGACCGATCTTGCGGACTACCTGGCCAAGAAGGGGATTCCGTTTCGCAAGGCGCACGAGATCACCGGCAAGGTCGTTCGTTATTGCGAAGCCGAGGGGAAAAGGCTCAAGGACCTTTCGCTCGCCGAACTCAAGAAATTCTCGCCGAAAGTCGGTGAGGACGTGCGGGATGCGATCTCGCTCAGCCACTCGGTCAAGATGCGCAACACGCGGGGCGGGACAGGCCCCGACGCGGTCCGCAAGCGGCTCGAGGCATTGAAAAGCAAGTGACCGTATCCGCGTCGAAGTTCTCCCTGTGCGTGCTGCTTGTCATGCTGGTCGCCTGCACGGGGTGCGGACGCAAGGCCAGGCCCGAG
>JANXPS010000293.1 GCA_025357175.1 Deltaproteobacteria bacterium
CTCGCCGGCCTGGTGCTCGCATTGTATTGGCCTGCGGTCGACTTCAAGCTGCTCAGTCTGGACGACGCATACTACACGACGGATAACCGACTCGTTGCCGGAGGCCTGACCCGCCAGAACGTCTTGTCCGCCTTTTCCGAATTCCCGGATGGCGATTTTTACATTCCGCTTACGACGGTGTCGTTCATGGCGGACGTCGAAATCTTTGGAATGGCGCCACGGGGATTTCACTTCACGAATATCCTGCTTCACGCATTCAACATGGGGCTCCTGTTCCTGCTCTTATGGCGGATGACGGGGGCGTCGGGCCCGAGCGCCATGGCCGCCGCCCTGGTGGCTTTTCACCCGCTGCGCGTCGAATCGGTCGCCTGGATCACGGAACGCAAGGACGTCCTCTCCTTCCTTTTCCTGCTCCTGTCGGTTTCCTCCTATCTCCGGTTCGTCCGGACGGCGAAATGGCGCTGGTACTGCGTACTGTTCCTGTTCGCTGTCATGGGCATGCTGACCAAACCGATGCTCGTCACCCTGCCGGTGCTCCTTTTCCTGCTCGACTTCTGGCCATTGGGTCGACTTCAGACCGTGCCGGGAATTTCCCCGCGGAAAAGGATCCTTTCGCTGGCCGTCGAGAAAATTCCGCTCGTCGGCTTGTCGATTCTGACCTCGGTCCTGACGATCGTCCTGCAGCGATCGGCCGCGCCGCCGATTGCGGGTGGTTCCCTTGCCTCCCGGGTCGGTCACTCCTTCTCCTCCGACTTGATCTATCTTTACCAGACCCTCTGGCCCCGGGAACTGGCTCTCCTTTTGTTCGACCAGTCCTGGCCGCGGCATACCGCCATTCTTCTCCCGATGGCCGGCGTCGCAATCGTCACTGCGGCTGTCGTTTTGGCCGCCGGAAAGCGCCCTTTCCTCGTGACGGGGTGGGGCTGGTACCTTGTCGCCCTCCTGCCCGTGAGCGGCATCGTTCCCAGCGGAATCCAATGGATCTCCGACCGCTTCACCTATGTTCCCCATGTGGGGCTGATGGTCGCCATCGTCTGGTTTGCCGTCAGCATCGCACCCGTAAGATTGCCACGATGGGCCCTTTCCCTCATCGCCATCCCCCTGATTCTATTGCTGGCTATTCTTGCGCGCCGCCAGCTCATGCTCTGGAAGGACAGTGCGACCTTCTTCGGCTGGAAGGCCCACGTCACCGGAGAAACATGCGACATCAATCGCTTTGTCGAGGAACTGATCATGCAGGGCGACTACGCCCGCGCCCGCGAGGAAGAGAAACGGATCCTCCCGCTGGCGGGAGATTCCCGAGAGGGCGGATACATACAGCTCAATCACCTGAGGATCTTGGCGGGGATGGGGGAACGAAAGGGTGCCATCGAGCAGGCCCGACGTTATCTCGTCGTTCGACCAGAGCTATGGGAAACCCGTTTGCAGCTGGCGGAAGCGTTGTCCGCCGAAGGACGATATGTCGAGGCGATCGACGAATACCGCCGGGTTCTGGATATGCACCTGGCCAAAGGCAGGCAATTGGGAATCGCAATGGAAGGAATGGGGGTCGCGCTTTCGCGCCTGGGAAAAAATGAAGAAGCGCTTGCCTGCTTCAACGAAGCGCTCGGGGAGATTCCCGCCAGGGCATCCATCCACTTCAACCTGGCGAGATTGCTTGAAGGCCGTGGAGAGAAGGGGCCTGCGCTGTTACACTATGAAGAGTCCGTCCGTCTCGATCCGGGCAATCCGGCGTTCCGGCTGGGAATGGCGGAACTTCAGGTCAAGGCAGGAGCCGTCGAGGCCGCTGTCGCTCAAATGCAGGAGGTGGCACGGATTGCACCCGGAAAAGCCGAGGCTTTTCTCGCCCTGGGGCGCATTCTCGAGATGGGCGGATCGAATGCCGCTGCCCGGGCTTCCTACGAAAAAGCGATGACGGTTCCCGCATTGCTCGACGATACGCGCGAAGTCGCCAAGAAACGACTGGTAAGGCTCAAGTGATCAAGTCGCTGTTCCCCGACGGTTTTCCGGTTGCAGAACCCGCCCCCTCGGGTTCCTGGCGACGGGGTCTTCCTGTTTCCATCGGCTTGGCGATCCTCCTGTTGATCCTGTACTGGCCCGCGGTCGACTTCAGGATGATCAGCCTCGACGACGCTTTTTACACCGTCGAGAACGATCTCGTGGCCGGGGGGCTCAACCGTCCCAACATCGTCCGGGCGTTCTCCGAATTGCCGGACAAGGATTTTTACAT
>JANXPS010000298.1 GCA_025357175.1 Deltaproteobacteria bacterium
GGCAGCCCGTCCTTCACGGTCGTCGCGACGTTCTCCGCCCGGACGGTGACCACGCCTCCCTCCGGCATCGCCTGGTCGGCGTTGACCACCAGGTTGTGGACGACCTGGCTGATCTGCCCCTCGTCGATATCGACGGGCCACAGCTCCGGCGGCAGTTCGAACAGACAGCGGGACTTCGCCCCGGCCATCGCGAACCCCGCCGTCTCACGGACCAGCACGCCGATCGCCTCGGCCTTCCGGACCGGAGCCCCTCCTCTTGAAAACGTCAGCAACTGGCTCGTCAGGGCACGCGCTCTTTGGCAGGCCTTCTCGGCCTCCGCAAGCCTGTTCCGGGCGGAACTCTCCGGGTCGACCTGCACCGCCGCGAGCGAGAGGTTTCCGAGGATCGAGGTCAGGATGTTGTTGAAGTCGTGCGCGATCCCCCCCGCGAGGACGCCCACCGACTCGAGTTTTTGCGCCTTCAGCAGTTCTTCTTCCATCCGGTGCTGGTCGGTGACGTCCCGGAACACGACCACCACGCCCTGCAGCGTGCCGCCTTTCCCGCGGATGGGCGCCGCGCTGTCGGCGATCCGGCGGACCCTGCCTCGGCGGGAGGTCTGGCGGGCGAAGCGGGAAAGGGATTCGGTGTCCCGCTGCTTCAGGAAGACGGTCAGGGGGTCCGGCAGCGGTTCCCCGGTACGGGCGTCGACCACGTCGAACACCTCGGGGAGCGGCCGTCCCGCGGCCTCGGGGAGCGGCCAGCCGGTCAGCCGTTCGGCGACCGCGTTCATCATCAGCACCCGGCCGTCCGGCCCGGTCGAAATGACGCCCTCGCCGATCGCGTGAAGCGTGACCTCGCCCCGTTCCTTTTCGTCGAGCAACGCCGCCACCGCGAGGTGGAGCTCCTGGAGAAGCATGGAAAGAACCTTGTGCAGCACCCAACCGAGGAACAGGCCGAGCAGGGCGACCACGAGCGTCCACAGCACGACCGGTCTGAGCGAGCGGTCGATCACGACCCGGGCGACGGGGCGGCCGGACTCGTAGAGCGGGGCCGAATAGGAAATCCGGGGCCACGGAACCGCATCGCCGCCCTGTTCGATCACGTTGCCGATCGTGTCCTCGACGTGCCGCGACTCTGGAACCTTCGTTTCCAGCCGGGTCCGAAGCAGGAAGGAAAGCTGGTGTCCCTGGAATCGCCACATTTCCGGATCGGAGTTGATGACTTCGGTGATGATGGCGGCGCTCATTTCCACCTCGGTCTCGAGCGCCGACGAGACGGAGCGATAACCGAGTGCGAAGTAGCCGGCCGGCAGCGTCAGCGCCACGACGGTCGAGATGGCCAGCGCAATCCTGCCGAGGGTGGACAGGAACCGGATCTTTCCGTCCTTCTGGTCGTCCGTTCGGAACAATCGTCAGTCCTCCGGCACCTGGCCGCATTTGACCAGCAGCTTGCGGGCCGCAGGCGAATGCAGAAACTGCAGGAACCGTTTCGCCGCCGGCGAAACCGACGGGCCGGTTACGGTCCGGATTTGCTGGACGAGCGGGTAGGAGCCGTCGGCGATCGACTTGACGTCGGGGCTCACCCCATCCAGAGCGAGCACGCGCACCCGCCGTTTTTCGGTCAGGACCAGCGGCAGGAACGCCGGGGCGAACGCGCCGGACAGCTTCTCGACCCTGTCGGCCGTTTCCTGGTCGGTCATCGCATAGATCATTCCCTTCCGGGCGAGCGCCAGGCGGACGGCGCGGTTCATCTCGGGGGAGAGTGCCAGGAGGGCTTTCGTTTCCGACCCGTCATCGGGACGCATGATCAGGCGGACCGGCGTCCCGTCGGGCCAGCGCTCGGTCTTCCCCGCGTAGATGTCGGCGACCTGCTTCTGCGTAAGGCCGGTTGCCGGCTGCCCGTCGTGCCGGATGAATACGAACGCCGACTTCGAGAATCCTGCCTCGACCGCTCCCCGCCGCTTTTCCGCCTCCGTGACGGGACGCGCGGAGACGGCGATGTCGATCGCTCCCTCGAGCAGAGCCTTGATCCCGCCGCCGCTGCCCAGGCTCGGCAGCACGGTTACGGTGATGCCCGGCTCCGTTTTCCGGAACGCGTCCCCCATGAGGCGCATCGTGCCGAGGACGCCGCCCATTCCACCGATCCTGACGTTTGTTTCGGCGAAAGCCTTTCCGGTCGGCAACCCGGGCAGAGCGGCCCCCAGTACGACGGTCAGGACGACCGTCGAAAAAAAACGGATGGAAGTCTTCGATTTCAACCTGATCATGGACGCCATGGCCCCGTCTCCCGTCTGCGATACAGGGGAATATACTTGCTAGACTAACAGAGATGAAGGCCACTATAGAAGCGACCGGGTCGACGGCATTTCGGCTGACCGTGCGCGGGACCGTGCAGGGCGTCGGTTTCCGGCCGTTCGTCTATCGTCTCGCGACCGCCTGCGGCGTCAGGGGATTCGTCGAGAACCGGCCCGACGGTGTCCGGATCACCGTCGAAGGGACGGCCGAGGCGGTTCGGACCTTCCGCGCGAAACTCTCCGCCGAGGCGCCGGCCGCTGCGAGGATCGACCGGATCACCGCCCGCCGGATCCAAGCGGGAAACTTCCCCGCCTTCTCGATCGGGCGAAGCCGCGAGGGCGGACTCGTCCTTTCCAGCATACCCCCCGACATCGCCACCTGTCCCGCCTGCATTGCGGAAGTCGCAAACCCCGCCGACCGGCGTCACGGTTACGCGTTCACGAACTGCACCGCATGCGGCCCCCGATTCACCATCACTTCACGCCTGCCGTATGACCGGGCGAACACCTCGATGGCCCCTTTCCCGCTATGCGCCGACTGCGGGCGCGAATACGAAGACCCGGCGGACCGCCGATTCCACGCGGAACCGGTCGCCTGCCCTGCGTGCGGGCCGACGCTTCGGCTGGCCGAGGCCCCCGGATTGCCTCCGGGCCAGGCGACGTTCAACGAAGCCGACCCGATCGGGGCCGCCGCGGTCGCGCTGCGGAACGGTCGAATCCTCGCCCTGCGCGGCCTCGGCGGCTTCCAGCTCGCGTGCGACGCGACGGACGAAAACGCCGTCCGCGATCTTCGGGCACGCAAGCGGCGGGAGGAAAAACCGTTCGCCGTCATGGTGCGGGATCTCTGCGAGGCGCGCCGCCTCGCCCTGCTTTCACCGGCCGAAGAGGCGATCCTCGCCTCCCCTGCTGCGCCCGTGCTCCTTTGCGACCCGAATCCGTCATCGACGCTCGCCTCCTCCGTCTCTCCCGGCCTCTCCCGCCTCGGCCTCTTTCTGGCCGGCACGCCGCTCCACCATCTGCTGCTGGAGGCCGTCGGGAGGCCGCTCGTGATGACCAGCGGCAACTTGTCCGACGAACCCATCGCGATCGGGAACGACGAGGCGCTTCACCGCCTCGACGGGATCGCCGACCTGTTCCTGCTGCACGACCGCGAGGTGCTGCGGCGCGCCGACGACTCCGTCGTGGCGGCAGTCGAAGGACACGCGTACCCTATCCGACGCGCGCGCGGCTTCGTTCCGTCTCCCATAACGCTCTCCCGGCCGCACGCACGGATTATGCGCGGCGGCCTTGGAATGTTTGCAACTGCGGGACTGGGCGGCGAGTTGAAAAACACTTTCTGTTTCCTGAAAGGCGACTCGGCGATCCTGTCGCAACACATCGGCGACCTGTCGGATGCCGGGGCGCGCGATTTCTACCGGGAGGAATTCGCTTTTTTTCGCCGGTTTCTGGACGCGGACGTCGCCGCAACCTGCCGCGACCTGCACCCAGGCTATTTCACGACCGGATTTTCGGAAAATGCGGCGCCAGGTCGCCCCGTATTCGCGTTGCAGCACCACGAGGCGCACCTCTACTCGCTGATCGCCGAGAGCGGCTTATCCGGCCGGGCCGTCGGGGTCGCTTTCGACGGCACGGGGTACGGAACCGACGGCGCGGTCTGGGGGGGCGAATTCTTCGAAATCGACGGATTCTCGATGCGGCGCGCCGCCTCCCTTTCTCCTTTCATGCTCCAGGGAGGGGACGCGGCGGTTCGCGCTCCCTGGAGGAGCGCGCTGTCGCTCCTGCTTGCGACCTATCCCCGCCGGGAGGCCGAAGAAGCAGCCCGGCGCCTGATGCCGGAGGTGCCGCCCGGTGCCCTCGCGCTCGCGGCCGAGGCGACG
>JANXPS010000303.1 GCA_025357175.1 Deltaproteobacteria bacterium
CTCGGGAGGCCAGCGGCAGCGGATCGGCATCGCCCGCGCCGTCGCCCTGTCGCCGAAGCTGGTGGTCGCAGACGAGCCGGTCTCGGCGCTCGACGTGTCCGTGCAGGCCCAGATCCTGAACCTTCTGCGCGACCTGCAGGACGAGGACGGGATCGGCTACCTGTTCGTCTCCCACGACCTGCGGGTGATCCGCCACATGTGCGACGTCGTCGCCGTGATGTACCTCGGGGTGATCGTCGAGCTGGCGACGGCCGCCGACCTTTTTCGCGAACCGCTGCACCCGTACACCCGAAGCCTGCTGTCGGCGGTCCCGATGGCCGGGGGAGGCCGGCGGGAACAGATCGTGCTGACGGGCGAGATCCCGAGCCCGATCCACATTCCGCCGGGCTGCCGCTTCCACACCCGTTGCTTCATGGCGAAGCCGTCGTGCAAAGAGGCCGTGCCCGCGTTCGACGACCGCGGGGGCGGCCGCTTCGTCGCCTGTCCCTGGGTCTAGCCCAGGGACAGGCGGATCTTCCGCGTCAAGCGGGAACCCGCTCCCTTCGCCAGATGGCTTGCAGCTCGCGAATCGCGTTTTCCGGGTCCGGCCGCCCGTTGACCGCCCGCACCACACAGAAATTTCGCGCGCCTCTCCGAAGGATTTCCGCGAGATTCCCCGACCGGATGCCGCCGATGACAACCGCCGGAACCGTCGATGCGGCGACGATCGCAGCCATCCGGTCGACACCGATGGCCGGGTCGGCGACCGCCTTGGTGGGGGTGGGAAAGACGGGCCCGACGCCGATATAGGCCGGATCCAGCTTTGCCGCCTGGCGGGCCTGATCTTCGTCGTGGGTCGAAAGGCCGAACCGTTTCCCCGGTTCCGGCCAGAGGCGCCGGGCTTCATCCAGGGGCAGGTCTCCCTGCCCGAGATGAACGCCGTCTGCCCCGCTGTCGCGCGCGATCGTCACGTCGTCGTTTACGATGAACAGGGTGTCGCTTCCTCGGGTGATTTCACGGATCCGCAGGGCGGTTTCGAGGACGGTTTCCCGGGGCGCCCCCTTCATCCGGAGCTGGAGATAGCGGACGCCGCGGCGGACTGCCGCGGCCGCGCACGTCTCGTAGCCCGCCACGGGATCGGTCATGACGAGGTAGAGACCGAATCCGTCATCCATTCCCGGCACCCTGGAAAATCCGGTCCCAGTTCTTGAATATCGGCTCGAGCCCCCGCTCCCGCAGCATCGCGCAGAATTCCGGTACGCCGCGCTCGTCGCTGACCTGGAACTGTCCCGCGTCATCCGGCTTTTCCCCCGAGTACCCTCCGACGGTCGTTCGGCTCCCGGCGCTCATTTTCGTGATGCCCAGCCCCGCCATGGCGTCCCGGAACGCGGGCAGCTCCCGCGTCGAGAGCAGCAGCGGAACGTCGGGAAGGACGATCCGGAATGCGAAGACGATCCGCGCAAGCATCGCCTTGTCGACCGGGAAAGGCGGCGAGAAGCCGCCGGGTTCCGGCCGGATGCGCGGGAAGGAGAGCGCGATGCCCGACCGCCAATACCTTTTGCGGAGGTCGCTTGCATGTTGAAAAAGGCGGAGTGCGTCCGGTATCGGATCCGCCAGGCCGAGCAGCACACCGAGTCCTACCGTTCGCATTTCCGCCGCCATTGCGCGGGCGGGCGCCTCGAGCCGGTCGCGGTAGTCCTTTTTCGGTCCCCAGCGGTGGAAACGGTCGTACAGCACCGGGTCGTACGTCTCCTGGTAGATGGTCACGCCTGAACAGCCCGCATCCGCCAGCCGCGCGTACTCGGGCGTGGTCATCGGAAAGGTTTCCACTCCGACGTGGTGGAACCGTTCCGCCGCGAGCAAGACGCCCTTCCGCAGGAAGCCGACGTCCGCGAGCTGCGTGCGTTCGCCGGTCAGCAGCAGCAGATCCTCGAACCCCAGATCGTTGAGCGCATCCATCTCCCGGACCATGTCGGCCGGCTCCAGGCGGTGGCGCCGCTGGGGCCGGTCGGAGGCGAAGCCGCAATATTCGCACCCGTTGGAGCAGTGGTTCGCCAGGTATAGCGGGGTGTACAGCGAAACCGTCCGGCCAAAATGGCGCCGGGTCAGCGCGAGGGCGCGTTGCGCCATCTCCTCGAGGTAAGTGGAAGCCGCCGGGGAAAGCAGCGCCGCGAGAGTCGAGGCGCCGGGATCGTCGCACGCGAGCGCCCGTTCCACGTCCTCCGCTGTCGACGGCCGTGCGGGCGTCGTTACCGTCACGGCGACACCGGCGACAGGAACGCCGTCAGGGGACTGGTCGCCGACGCCATCGCAGCATCCGCTCCGCGCGGCATGAGACCGGCCAGGAAGGCGTCGCGTCCCGCCGCGACCGCCCGCGCGAAGGCCGCGGCCATGGCGACCGGATCTCCGGCGGCGGCAACCGCGCTGTTCACGAGCACGGCTTCGCATCCCATCTCGAGCGCGGCGGCCGCCTCGGACGGCGCGCGGATTCCGGCGTCGACGATCACCGGTATCCGCGCGTCCCGGACGATGATCCGCAGCATGCCCGCGGTGGCCAGCCCGCGTCCGCTGCCGATGGGCGAGCCCAGCGGCATCAGGGAGGCGCAACCGGCGTCTTCCAGCCGGCGGGCGAGCACCGGATCGGCCGGCATGTAAGGCATCACCGCGAAGCCTTCGGATGCCAGGACCCGCGCGGCCTCGAACGTCTCGATCGGGTCGGGCATGAGATGTCGCGGGTCCGGGTGGATCTCGACCTTGACGAACGGACTCCCGGAGAGTTCCCGGCCGAGCCGGGCCGCCCGGATCGCCTCGGCCGCGTTCCTGGCCCCCGAAGTGTTCGGCATCAGGGTGATCCCGGGCAACTCAAGCAGCGGGCCAAGGAGATCGTCCGTCCCTCCGGACCCGCCTGCGAGACGCCGGAGCGCCACGGTGACAAGTTGCGCCCCCGAGGTCCGAATGGCGTCCGCCATGGTCTTCGCGTCCCGGAACTTCCCGGTTCCCATCAGGAGCCGCGACGAGAACCGGTGCCCGCCCGCGTTCCAGCTATCTTCGACCGTCACTGGAACTTCCATGGGTCCCCCCCCCTCGTTTTTTCATCCTCCGGCGACGAACCGGAACAGCTCGATGCGGTCGCCTTCGCATAGCCGGGACGATGCCCGTGCGGCAGCCGGGACCAGTTCCCCGTTCAGGAGGACGGCAACAGCCGGACCGCTGATCCGCATCTTCTCCAGCAACGTCGCCACGGAACCGTCCTGCGCCGCCTCGACCGGCATGTCGTTCACGATCACTTCCATCGGAGCCTCCCTGCCCGAAAACAAAAAAACGCGCCGGGCCGATTGAAGGCCGGGCGCGCATCTCGTTGGCTCCCTCCGCCGGAATGACCCGGATCAGGTTCAACGGGTATGATCTCAGCCTCCCCCTCTCGGGTCGGGCACCCCGGCACGGGTGACATCCTATGTGCGGGAATCGCACCCGTCAAGTTTTATGGGCTGCCGTGTACAATATTGATTGACCCACGACTTCCGGTCCTCCGAAAGGGACAGACAATCGATGGCCAAATGGCAGCAGCTTCTCGGCGAGAGCCGCAAGACGATCGGTGACAAACGCCCGCTCGTCCACCACATCACCAATTATGTCGTGATGAACCTGACCGCCAACGTGACGCTCGCGTTGGGCGGGTCGCCGGTCATGGCGCACGACGTGGACGAGGTCGAGGAGATGGCGTCTTTCGCCTCCTCGCTCGTCCTCAATATCGGGACGCTGTCGCCGCGCTGGATCGAGGCGATGCTTTTGGCGGGAAAGAAGGCGAAGGCGCGGGGGGTCCCCGTGGTGTTCGATCCGGTCGGGGCGGGTGCGACTTCGCTGCGCACCGAAACGTGCCGGAAGATCCTTTCAGAGGTGCGTCCCGACATCATCCGCGGCAACCGGGCGGAGATCACGATTCTCGCCGGCGCCGTCGCCCGCATCAGCGGAGTCGACTCGCTCGAGACCGGGGAGGAGCCGCTCGAGCTTTATCGCGCTTTCGCCCGGGAGTCCGGCGCGGTCGTCTGCGTTTCAGGGCCGTCCGACCGGGTAACCGACGGCGAACGGATGCTGCGCGTGGACAACGGCCACCCGCTCTTCGGACGCGTTACGGGGATGGGCTGCTCGGCCACGTCGGCCATCGCGGTTTTCGCGGCGGCCGGGTCGCGGCTGCTCGATGCGACGGCGCTCGCCATGGGCGTCTTCGGTGCCTGCGGAGAGGAAGCGGCCGCCGTTGCGCACGGCCCGGGCACTTTCGTCCCGGCGCTGATCGATGCGCTCCACCGGGTTTCCGGAGGCGGCACTCCGCCCTCGTTGAGGATCACCGAGGGATGAACCGGATCGACCCCAGGCTGTACGTGGTGACCGACCGCACTCTTTCGCGCGGCCGGAACCACGGCGAGGTGGTCCGGCGCGCCATCGCGGGCGGAGCGACGCTGATCCAGTACCGCGAGAAAAACCTTTCCGAGGAGGAGATGGTCGAGGAGGCGTCCCGCATCCTGCGCACGTGCCGGGCGGGCGGGGTGCCGCTCATCGTCAACGATTCCCTCGAGGTGGCCCGCAAGGCCGGCGCCGACGGGCTCCATCTGGGGCAGGGAGACGGCGATCCCCGCCGGGTCCGAGCGGTGATGGGGCGCGGCTTCATCATCGGGGTGTCGGTGCACGATGCCGAAGAGGCAAGGGAGGCGGAGGCGAACGGGGCGGATTATGTCGCAGCCAACGGGGTTTTCCCCACCGGCAGCAAGAATGACCTCGGTCCCCCACTCGGACTTCAGGGGATTGCGTCGATCGTCGGGGCGACGGACTTGCCGGTGGTGGCGATCGGGGGGATCAACGCGGGCAACGCGGCCGACCTGATCCGCGCCGGCGCCGCCGGTCTCGCGGTCATTTCCGCCGTGGTCTCGGCAGCCGATATCGAGTCGGCGTGCCGGTCGCTGAGGACGGCCATCGTCTCCGGCAGGATTTAGCGGGACAGCCAGCGCCCGTCAGACCGGTGCGGTAACGGATTCCTTCGGATCGGGGGCCAGATCCCGGACGGTCGTCCGGCAGTAGGGGCAGAATTTCCATCCGGGCGCCAGCACCTTCTTGCATGCGTGGCACGAAGCGACGATCGAGGTGCCGCACGCGGGGCACAGCAGGAAGTCGCTCGCCACGGGCGATTGGCATTGCTTGCAAAAACTCGAGAATTCGTCGTCGTTGTCGAGGACGCGCCCGAGTTCCTCGAGCGTGGTAAGTCCCGCCCGCACCTTGGCCATCCCGGCATGGCTGAGCGTCTTCATGCCGCGCGCCACGGCGAGGTGGCGGATCTCGCCCTCGGGCGCGTTCGAGGTGATCAGGTCGCGTAACTGGGGCGTGAAGGGCATGATTTCGTATAGTCCCATCCGTCCCTTGTAACCCGTCCCGCCGCACGTCTGGCATCCGGTCCCGTGATAGAAGATGACGTCCTGGGGAAGCGCGGATCCCCATCGAAGGCGCTCGGCCTCGGTCGGCGGGGTCGCGGCCTTGCACTTGGCGCAGATGGTCCGCACGAGCCGCTGTGCGACGATGCCGATGATCGAAGAGGCGACCAGGTAGGACGGGATCCCGAGGTTGCGAAGCCGGGTGACCGTGGCCGCCGTGCTGTTGGTGTGGATCGTCGAGAGCACCAGGTGGCCGGTGAGCGCCGCCTGGATCGCAATGTTGGCCGTCTCGACGTCGCGCATTTCCCCGACCATGATGACGTCGGGATCCTGCCGCAGCATGGCGCGCAGCATGGTCGCGAACGTCAGGCCTATCTTTTCCTGAACCGCCACCTGCGTGAGGCCGTCGAGCTCGTATTCGACCGGATCCTCGACGGTCGTGATGTTGCGCGTGATCGTCCTGACGCGGTTGAGCAGCCCGTAAAGCGTGGTCGATTTGCCCGAGCCCGTGGGGCCGGTGACGAGCAGGACGCCCTGCGGGGCCCGGACGATACTCGTCAGCTGCCGCAGGTCCTCGTCGCCGAACCCGAGCTGCTCCATCGGGATCTGGGCGGAGGAGGAGTCGAGAATCCGGATGACCACCTTCTCGCCGAAGTTGGCGGGGATGGTCGATACGCGCAGGTCGAGCGACTTGGCGCCGATCTTCACGCCGATCCGGCCGTCCTGCGGCAGCCGCTTCTCGGCGATGTCGAGCTTGGCCATGATCTTGAGGCGGGAAACGATCGCCCCCTGCACCCACTTGGGAAGTTCCTGCGTCTTGCGCAGAAGGCCGTCGACCCGGTTGCGGACGACGAGGTTGTTTTTCGCGGGTTCGACGTGGATGTCGGAGGCGCCGCTGTCGATCGCCTCGGCGATGAGCGCGTTGACCATCCGGATGATCGGAGCCGCTTCCGATTTCTTGACGAGATCCTCGACGTCGGTGCCGTCGCCCTTGCCTCGTTCCTGGACGACTTCGACGCTGCGTTCGTCCTGGATGTCCTTGAATATGTTGTCGATGGACGCGCCCAGGTGATAGTGCTGGTCGATCGCCCAGAGGATGTCGGTCCGGGTGGCGATGAACGCCTTGATCGCGAATCCGGAGGCGAAGCGCACGTCTTCGAGCGCCTCGAAACTCAAGGGGTCGGCCATCGCCAGCTGCAGCTCCTTGTGGATGAGCTGGACCGGCATGATGAGGTGCTTGCGGGCGACCTTCTCGTTGATGATTTCGGTGGCGCTCGGGTCGATCGGGGTGCTCTGCAGGTTGAGCATCGGGATGCCGAGCTGCGTCGAAAGCGTCTGGGCGATCTCCATCTCGGTGGCCAGGCCTTGAGACACGATGAATTCGCCGAGTTTGCCCTTGCGGAATTTCTGCTCGGAAAGGATCCGATTCAGGTCTTTCTCGGAAACGAGACCCGTTTCGACCAGAAGTTCGCCTAGCCGCTTTTTTGCCATCGATCGAAAGTCCCCTTAAAGTTCGGTTGCAGCCATCATATCAGAAAGCCCTCCGGGCGGGCACTCCTCGCGAAACCGTACGCGGTCCCGGGCATCATAGTCGGGTAGGAGGGGACGGCGATGATCAAGTCAACCACACAATCGAAATGTCCCAGGTGCAACGGGGCAATGGTCAACGAGCGTTACCGGGATATGGTGACCGTCTTCTACGCATGGCGGTGTCTTAATTGCGGCGAGATCGTCGACGAAGTGGTCAACCGCAACCGGGGAGTGGTCGAGCGTCCTCCCAAGAAACGGTTGGCTAGTTAAGTCGTCGTAATCATTGGGTTATTGCGGGCCGTGCCCGGTTGACAGTTTTGGCGTGGGTGTGATATTCTCCGCAGGTTAAACGGATAGGATGCGGCTTTGGGTCCGACCGCCTCGACGAGACGGCCCGGACGGATTGTCCGCGCTCGCTTCCGAATAGACCTTCCAGAGGGAACACGAACCCATGTTCAATAAGATCCTCAAGAAAATCTTCGGCACCGAAAACGAGCGGCTGATGACGCAATTGCAGCCGATCGTCGACCGGATCAACACGCTCGAACCGACGGTCCTGAACCTGTCCGACGAAAAGCTGGCGGCGCGCACGGTCGACTTCCGGCAGCGCATCGAAAACGGGGAGGAGCTCGATTCCCTTCTCCCCGAGGTTTTCGCGACCGTTCGCGAGGTCGGCAAGCGCACGCTCAACATGCGCCACTACGACGTGCAGCTGATCGGCGGCATGATCCTGCACTCGGGCAAGATCGCCGAAATGCGCACGGGCGAAGGCAAGACGCTCGTCGCCACGCTGCCCGTCGTGCTCAACGCCCTTCCGGGCAAGGGCGTCCACCTGATCACGGTCAACGATTACCTGGCCAAGCGCGACGCCGAATGGATGAGCGCGATCTACCGGTTCATGGGCCTTTCGACCGGCGTCATCGTCCACGGGATCGACGACGAGGAACGGCAGGCGGCCTACCGGTGCGACATCACCTACGGCACCAACAACGAGTACGGCTTCGACTACCTGCGCGACAACATGAAGTTCCGCATCGAGGACATGGCCCAGCGCGAGCTCAACTTCGCGATCGTCGACGAAGTCGACTCGATCCTCATCGACGAGGCGCGCACGCCGCTCATCATCTCGGGCGCCGCCGAGGAAGCCACATCGATCTACGGGCGCGTCAACGGCATCATCGGTTTCCTCAAGAAAGAGGAAGACTACAAGGTCGACGAAAAGGCGCGGCAGGTGATGCTCACCGAGGAGGAGGGGATCCCCAAGGTCGAACGGCTTCTGGGCGTCGAGAACCTCTACGACCCGCGCAACATCGAGCTGCTCCACCACGTCGACCAGGCGCTCAAGGCCCACGTCCTCTACAAGCGCGACGTCGACTACATGGTCAAGGACGGCGAGGTCGTCATCGTCGACGAGTTCACCGGACGTCTCATGCCGGGCCGCCGCTGGTCCGACGGGCTGCACCAGGCGGTCGAGGCCAAGGAAGGGGTCAACATCGAGAACGAGAACCAGACGCTCGCGACGATCACCTTCCAGAAC
>JANXPS010000012.1 GCA_025357175.1 Deltaproteobacteria bacterium
GGGGGGATTGGCGAGGACGAAGTCGAACGTGCCCGTCGCGTCGTGCGGGTCGTCGTAGTAGCTGTTGACGTTGCCGCCGTGGCGGATGTCGCCCTCGAGGCCGTGGACGGCGAGGTTGAGCCGGCAGAGGCGCCCGGTCTCGTCGGTCTTCTCGACGCCGCAGATTGAAAGCTCTGCTGCGGGGTTCTTCCGGTGCTCGGCCACGAAGCGCGCCGACTGGACGAACATGCCGCCCGATCCGCACGCCGGGTCGA
This sequence comes from Deltaproteobacteria bacterium, assembly GCA_025357175.1. Lineage (GTDB taxonomy): Bacteria > Desulfobacterota > Deferrimicrobia > Deferrimicrobiales > Deferrimicrobiaceae > JANXPS01. The sequence continues at coordinate 255 of JANXPS010000012.1, forward strand.
GGATGCGGCCGTGGAACGGCTCGATCACCTCGGTCAGCAGCCGGACGATGCCGCCGGGGGTGTAGAACTCGCCACCTTTCTGCCCCTCGGTGCGCGCGAACTCGCCGAGGAAATATTCGTAGATGCGGCCGAAGGCGTCGTAGTCGATGGCGGCGGGAATCTCGGACACCTTCTTGAGCAGTTCCTTAAGCAGCGTGCCGGTGAACAGGTTGTACGTCTTGGGCAGCACGCCTGCGAGCTGTGCGTTGTGCTTCTCGATTTCGCGCATGGCCGCGTTGACCTGCGCGCCGATGTCCTCGGCTTCGGGACGGTGGAGCAGGTGGTCGAACCGCGCCTCGGGCGGCAGATAGAGAACGCCGTCGGCCTGGTAGGCGGCGGGCTCGTCCAACCGGCTGCCGCGGCGGGAGGAGGATGCGGTCTTTTCCAACTTCGCGCGCTGCGCCGCGAACCGGACCTCGGCGAAACGGAGGAAGATCAGGCCGAGGACGGGCGCGGAATACTCCTGCGACTTGAGCCCCGAGTTGGCGCGGAACTGGTCGGCGGCATCCCACAAGCGCCGTTCGAGCGTGGCGGTGGCGGCGTCTTTTTCGGAGGGTGCGACCCAGTGCATGGGATCAGGACTCCTTCATCGTAAATCCGTCCCGGAAAGCGGTCAGGAATTGTTCCGCTCTTCGGGCACCGGGATCGTCCCCCGAAATGAGCGCGAAGCTCAAGAGCTGGTCGGCAAGTTGCTGCATCAATTGCGAGTCGGCGAACAGGTTCCGCACCACGTTCGCGGTCCGGGGGATGCAGCGCAAGGCGGCATCCTTCCCCAAGAGCATGGCGCCCGCCAGTTCCGGATCGAATCCGGCCGCCGTCAGCAATGGCTGTTCGGTATCGTAAAGACGCTCCAGGTTCCCGGCCTCATGATAATTCCTGGCGAGCGCCAGGAAGTCCGTCGCATCCTTGTTCGTTTCGAGATGACGATCCCGCCAGGCGATAAGTTTGAGCACGGCGAGCGACGGCAAGGAAACCACGCGAACCCGGAGATCGTCGCCAAGGGCCAGGACCAGCGCCGATTCGTGCGCTTCGGCAAAACCCGCCACATTCATCAGGACATCCTGCCCCGGCGGCCAGGCGAGGGTTGCGTCATCTCTTTCGATCATCCCGAATGGAATCAGGTCGAGAGGGATCCCGAACGCGTCTTCCCGTTCGGAATAGATCAGCCGCTGTGCGGCGCCTGTGGCCCGAAAACCGTTGCCTTCCCGGACCAGGTTCGACTTGAGGCGCTCGAATCGTTCCCAGTCGGCAACGAAAATCCCAAGGTCGACGTCCTGAGTGGCCCGGAGCGGATCGCATCCGAAAATGTGGAACAGGACGATGTCCCGCGCCAAGGCCCCTGCGACGAAGAACGTGATGCCCGCCGCTGCCGCGGCCGAATCGACCCGCCGCAGGATATCGAGCGTCACCGGATCGATCGGGCGATCGGGCCGGACCGCGAGCTCAGGAGAGATATCGTTCACGTATCAACTTCGCGGTTTCGATGTTTCTCGGATCGGACGTGGCCATCAGATCGGCGTAGGCGACCAAAGGGGGGACGACTTCCCCGGACATCCCCGCCTCGTTCTCCGGCCAGAACGCCTCCAGAATTTCCACGTCGCCGTCGAGATCCGGGCGCAGACGACAGGCGAGGATCAACTTGTCCGGCCTGCCTGAAACGTAAACCGTCGCCCGGCTCGGTTTCAGATATCCGGTCAGTTTTTCCCCGGCGATCTCCCCTCCCCAACAGGCATGGTGGCCGCCGATATTCCGGTCGCGCCACCAACCCGGCTCCGGCGCCTTGAAGCGACGGGCATTCAGCCTGGACCGCAGGCTGATCGGATAATGGACCGCCCATTCTTCCAACAATTTCTCACGCATAAGCAATCGGCGGGGGGCCGGATCTTCGGGAGAAAGGTAACCGCGGCTTTCGAGATCTGACAGGACCTTGCCGACCGTGCCCAGAGCCACTCCGGCCTTCCCGGCGATTTCGCGGTACGGCGCCGTCACCAGAGTCGGGTATTGGAGAAGGGCAAAGACCACCCGCATCCCCGCGCCGGTCAACGCGCGATACCCCTGCGCAACCCGTTCCTCTGCCGGCCGTCGCCTGCCGGTCGCATACACGAACAACCCCGGTGCTTCGAGATACGCGTTTCCCGCTTCGTCCATGAAATTCACGTGCATCTGGCGGCAGCGCTCCGCGATGGCTCCGCTGACGTACGGGGAAACCATCAGAAGCGGAAATCCCGCGCGTTCCTGTGTCGCAACGAGCGGTTCGAGCGTGCCGAACCGGTCAACTTTCCTGACTTCCACGGAAAACCGAAAGCGGTCATGGTTCGTGGAGACCTCGACGATGGCATCGGACCGCCACCGTGCGTCCTCCCGTTCCCGCGCCACCTCTTTTCGCAACAGTTCGGCACGCAGCCCCGTCGTCGTTTCGAAAGTCGAGATTGCCCGCTCGATAGCATTGTCTTCGCCGATTCGGTCACGCATCTGCCATTCCGCCTATATTTTTGTCCACGTAACGTGAACGAGAGGTATCCGTGAACGCTTCCCGTTCACACATCGCAAGCGTACACGACACGTGAACAGTGCGCAACAGTGAACATGCGGTCGGAAGAAATGGTCACGCAGGCAGGGTCCTGCGCCCTAGTCAAGCCGGGGGGTTGCATTTCCCCGCAGGATGGTGTAGAGTTCGAAGCGCTTGGCAAATCACGAACTGCAATCCCTTCCTTACCCACCCTGCGAGTGTCCAGGGGCTTTTCCTTCGGAAGATTGGGCGACGGGCAAAGTCCCGTTCCTGCGGATTGCACGTGGTGGTTCCACTGCAACCGCGGCTTTCCTCCCGGGCACCCTTGCGTGCGCACCGGGAAACTTCCGAACGCCGACGGTAAAAAGAAGGAGATTTCCGCATGTCGTTTGACCAGTTCGGGCTTTCGCCCGAGATCCTCCGTGCCGTCAAGGCCGAGAAGTACGAACACCCCACCCCCATTCAAGAGAAGGCCATCCCCCACGTGATCGAGGGGAAGGACCTGCTCGGCTGCGCCCAGACGGGCACGGGCAAGACCGCGGCGTTCGCGCTGCCGATCCTCAACCGACTCTCCGCCGAGCCGCCCAAGAGCGGGCGCCGCAACACCCGCTGCCTGGTCCTCTCCCCGACGCGCGAGCTGGCGAGCCAGATCGCCGAATCGTTCACGGTCTACGGCCGCTACACGGGCATGCGCAACACCGTCGTCTTCGGCGGCGTGAGCCAGCGGCCCCAGACCGACGCGCTCCGCAAGGGCGTCGACGTTCTCGTCGCCACGCCGGGCCGCCTGCTCGACCTGATCCAGCAGCGCTTCGTCCTCCTCGACAAGGTCGAGGTGCTCGTCCTCGACGAAGCCGACCGGATGCTCGACATGGGCTTCATCAACGACATCCGCCGGATCATCGAGCTTTTGCCGAAAGTGCGCCAGACGCTGATGTTCTCGGCGACGATGCCCTACGACATCCGCCGCCTGGCCGACACGATCCTGCGCGATCCGGTCGAAGTCGCCGTGACGCCCGTCGCGGCGACCGCCGACATGATCGATCAGTTCGTCTACTACGTCGAGAAGTCCAACAAGATCGACCTGCTCAAGGAACTGCTGCACGGCGACGAGATCAAGAACGCGCTCGTCTTCTCGCGCACCAAGCACGGCGCCGACCGGATCGAGCGGTCGCTCGAGCGGGCCGGCATCCGCGTCGAGGCGATCCACGGCGACCGGTCCCAGAACGCCCGCGAGCGGGCGCTGGCCGCCTTCAAGAAGGGGACGACCCGGGTCCTGGTCGCCACCGACATCGCGGCGCGCGGCCTCGACATCAACGAACTGTCGCACGTCATCAACTACGACCTGCCCAACGAGCCCGAGAGCTACGTCCACCGGATCGGCCGCACCGGCCGCGCCGGCCTGACGGGCGTCGCATTCTCCTTCTGCGCCATCGAGGAGCGGCCGTTCCTGCAATCCGTCGAGCGGCTGATCAAGAAGCACCTCAAGGTGGCCGACAACCACGCGTACCGCTCCGAGCTCAACCCGGGACCCCCGACCGCGCTCGAACCGACCAAGTCCAAGCTGCTCAAGAACCCTTACGTGATCAGCGCCACCGACTTCGCCGCATCGGCCGCGGCTGACCCGGCGATGAATGCGGCGCCTCGTCGCCGCTTCGACTCCCCGGGCAAGCCGTCGCGCTACGGCGCCGGCCCCCGCAAGGAAACGCGCAGGCCGTCGTCGTCTTCCTCCTCGCGTTCCCGCTAGCCTAATAATGATTCCCCCGGCGCGAATCCGCGCCGGGGGAATGTCATCCAAGAAAACCGTTATTCGAAATCGATGAGGCGTGCGATGAGAGACGTGCGGGGCGCATTCTACAGCCTTCTGCTGGCGGCATTGGCAACGGGGTTCGGATTCGGCGGCACAGTTCACGCGGCGGGCACGATGCCCGCGGCCGAGGAGGCGAAGGTGGTCGAAAAATATACGCTGGGCAACGGGATGACCGTCGTGATCCGCGAAAACCGGTCGTCGCCCGTCGTGGCGGTGCAAGTCTGGGTCAAGGCGGGCAGCACCACCGAACCCGAGGCGCGAGCCGGCATGTCGCACATCCTCGAGCACATGGCGTTCAAGGGGACGCACAAGCGCGGCTCCGCCCAGATCGCGCGCGAGGTCGAGGCGCTCGGCGGCGAGATCAACGCCTACACGAGCTTCGACCAGACCGTCTACCACATCACCATTTCCGGCCGGTATCTCGAAAACGCGATGGACATCCTGGCCGACACGCTGGGCGACTCGCTCTTCGACGCCGAAGAACTTAAGCGCGAACTCGAGGTCATCCTCGAAGAAGTTCACATGAACGAGGACGACCCGGGCCGCGTCGGGTCGAAGGCGCTGTTCCGCACCGCCTACCGGGTCCATCCGTACGGCCGCCCGGTCATCGGCTACCCCGAAACCATCAAGGCGACGACGCGCGAGGATCTGCTCGCCTATTTCAAGAAATTCTACGTTCCCTCCAACATGGTGCTCGTCATCACCGGCGGCGTCGACGCCAAGGCGTCGCGTCCGGCGATCGAGAAGATATTCGGCGCGCTTCCGGCAGCCCCGGAGCCCAGGGTCGAACGGCCCGCCGAGCCCGTGCAGGACGGAATCCGCATCAAGGTCCAGGAGCGCGATGCGCGCAGGGTCTACGTCGATCTCGGATTCCACGGGCCCGCGATCGCCGACGACGAGGTGTTCGCGTGGGATCTCCTGTCCATCATCCTGGGCGGCGGGCAGACGTCGCGCCTTTACCACGAGGTCAAGGACAAGAAGCAGCTCGTCGACTCGGTCAGCGCCTATTCATACACGCCGCGCGACGCGGGGCTGCTGATGGTCGGCGCGACCGCCGCGCCCGAGAAGGCCGGCGAGGCCTACCGCGAAATCCTGCGGCAGACGTTCCGCATGGCGTTCGAACCGCCGCAGGGGCCCGAACTGGCCCGCGCCAAGAACGGCACCGAGAGCGATTTCCTGTACTCCCTCGAATCGCAAGGATCGCTGGCCCGCCATGTCGGCTTCTTCGAGACGGCGCTGGGTGACGCGGCCTACGAAGAACAATACCTCCGGAAGATCCGGGCGGTCACCGCCGACGACATCGTCCGCGTGGCCCACAAATACCTCTCCCCCGATATGCTGACGGTGTCGGCCGTGCTGCCCAAGGGCGACGGCGCACAACTGTCCGAGGCGGTCGTCCGGTCGTCCGCCGCCGAGGTCTATGCCGAGGTGGCGGCCGAAGGCGCAAAGGCGAAGAGGAAGCCATCCGGCGTCGTCCGCAAGGAACGGCTCGAAAACGGCGTCCGGGTCATCGTCCGCGAGAACCACTCGGTCCCCGTCGTGTCCGTCGAAGCCGGCTTCCTGGGCGGCCTGCGCGCCGAACCGAAAGAGCAGGGCGGCGTCAGCGCGGTCATGGCCGAACTTCTGACCAAGGGAACGGCGACGCGCAACGCACGCGAAATCGCGCTGGCGGTCGAGGACATGGCGGGCGACCTGTCGGGATTCGCGGGACGCAACTCGACCGGCCTGCGCGCCAAGTTCATGCGGCGCGACATCGAGAAGGGATTCTCGCTCTTCACCGAATCGCTTCTGTCGCCGACCTTCCCGTCCGAAGAGCTCGAAAAGAAGCGGAAGGAGATGCTTGGGCGGCTCAAGCTCCAGAAGGACGAGCTGACGCAGTCGGTCTTCCTCCTTTTCCTCGCGACGCACTACGGCGAGCACCCCTATTCGCGCAACCCGCTGGGCACCGAGGCGTCGATCAAGGCGCTCACGCCCGAATCGATCAAGGCGTTCTACGAACGCTGGGCCGACCCGCGCAACCTCGTCGTCACCGTCTCCGGCGACCTCGGCGTCGACGAGGCGATCGAGATGGTGCGCAAGTCGTTCGGCCATCTTCCGCAGCGAAAGGAGTACGCGCCGATCGGGGCGATGCCGGTCCCGAAGGCCGACGGCATCCGCAAGGCCGAGGAGCAGCGCACCAAGGAGCAGGCGCACTTCGTCATCGGATACCCCGGGCTCACGTTCACCGACCCCGAGCGCTACCAGCTCGACGTGCTCGGCTCGGCGCTCGCGGGGATGGGCGGCCGCCTCTTCACCAACCTGCGCGACAAGCAGTCGCTCGCCTACTCGGTGACTTCGTTCTCGTCCGAGCAGGTCGACCCCGGCTTCTTCGCCTTCTACATGGGGACGAGCAGCGACAAGCTCGACGTCGCGGTCGCCGAGACGCTGAAGGAGATCGCCGACGTGCGCGAACACGGCGTCACGCAGGACGAGTTCGACCGCGCCAAGAAGTGGATGATCGGCAACTACGAGATCGGGCTGCAGAGCAACGGCGCCTACGCCGACCGGATGATGTACAACGAGCTCTACACCATCGGCTACGAGGAAACGTTCAGGGCGCCCGAGATGATCCAGGCCGTCACGCTCGAGCAGGTCAACGCGATGGCGAGGAAAGTGCTCTCGACCGAGCAGTACACGATCGCGGTGATGAAAGGGAAGTAACCGGCAGGAGGGCTGTCGTGGAAAGGGATGTGCTTTCTCGGATCGTACGGAAGCTCCGGCGTCTCGGCCTATCCCTGCTGAAGGCGGAAGCCGAGGAAGCGGCAGGCGCCCGTGCCTCCCTGCTTCAATGCCAGGTCGACCGGCTGACGCACGCGCTGCTGGACGGCTCCAGTGCGTTCGACGTCGCGGCATACCACGAACTCAACCCCATGTTTTCCGAGGAGCCCCT
>JANXPS010000030.1 GCA_025357175.1 Deltaproteobacteria bacterium
GCGCGGCCAAGATCAGCGAACGGATGGATGCCGACGCGAACTACGACATGATCCGCTCCTTCGGGTTCGGCACTCGCACCGGCGTCGAGCTCAAGGGCGAGGTCTCCGGCCTGATGCCGCCGAAAAAAGGATTCCGGGGGATCAGCCAGGCCAACGTCTCGTTCGGCCAGGGGATCTCGGTGACGCCGATCCAGCTCGTCTCGGCGATGGCGTCCGTCATCAACGGCGGCCGGATCATGAAGCCGTACCTGGTCCGGGAGGTGCGCGACCGCGAGGGGCGCATCGTGTTCCGGGGCGAGCCCAGGGAGCTGCGCCGGGTGATCTCGCCGAAGACGTCCGAACAGATGCGCGAGATCATGGGGTCGGTCGTCGAGGACGACGGCACCGGCAACCAGGCCCGCATCAAGGGATTCCGTGTCGGCGGCAAGACGGGGACGGCCCAGAAGGTCGAGCCCGGCACAGGGCACTATTCGGCGACCAGGCGCACGTCGTCGTTCATCGGTTTCCTGCCGCTCGAAGATCCGCAACTGCTGATCCTCGTCGTGCTCGACGAGCCCAAGGGCCAGGTATACGGCGGCGTGGTCGCCGCGCCGGCGTTCACGCAGATCGCGATAAAGACCGCATACTATCTGGGCATCCGCCCGACGCAGCCGATCGTGGCCGCGGCGAAAGCCGACGGCGCGAAGGCGGCGGGTCCGGTGAAGCTCCGTCCCGTCTCGACCTCCCAGGGCGTCAGCACGATGGTGATGCCGGATCTTCACGGCCTCAGCATGGGGCGCGTCGTCGACATCATGGGGCGATACTCGGTCAGGCTCGCCATGACCGGAAGCGGCATCGCGCAGAAGCAGTCCCCCGACCCCGGAGCGCTCCTGATGCCGGGAACCGAATGCGCAATCGACTTCGGCGGCCGGTGAGGGAGATGTCCACGATGCGGATTGCGGATGCGCTCAAGGGAGTGGCCTCTCCGGATGCGGCGACGGGCGCGCTGGAAATCGGCGGGCTTCGGACCGATTCCCGCCTGGTGAAACCGGGCGACCTTTTCGTGGCGTTGACCGGCGGCAGCCACGATGGCCACGCTTTCCTGGCGGCCGCGGCGGCCAACGGCGCCGTCGCCGGGCTGGTCGAACGCGAAATCGCCGGCTCGCCGATTCCGCTGGTTTGCGTCCCGTCCACCGAGGAAGCGCTCTGGCGCGTGGCGGCCAATTTCCACGGCGATCCGTCCGCCCGACTGAAGGTGGTCGGAGTGACAGGCACGAACGGGAAGACGACCGTCACGTACCTGCTCGAATCGATCTTTCGCGCGGAGGGGCATCTGTCCGGCGTGATCGGGACGATCAACTACCGGGTCGGCGGGGAAGTGCTGCGAACGGGGCTGACCACGCCCTTTTCGCACGATCTTCAGGAATTGATGGCGGCCGTCCTCGAGCGAGGGGGCAGCCGGCTGGTGGTGGAGGTGTCCTCCCACGCCGCGGCGCAAGGGCGCATCGCCGGCGTCCGTTTCGACGCGGGCCTGTTCACGAACCTGACCCACGACCATCTCGATTTCCACGGCGACATGGAGGGCTACTTCGCGGCCAAGACGCGCTTCTTCCGGGAGTTTCTACCCGCGGGCGGGAAACGGACCGGCATGGCGTTCAACGCGGACGACCCGTTCGGCGCGAGGCTTGTTTCGGAATTTCCCGACGCGCTTTCCTACGGGTTCGCGGAGGGAGCGAAGGTGCGTCCCGTCAAACGCGAAGCCGGTTGGGAGGGGACCCGCCTGCTCCTGTCGACGCCCGGCGGCGAACTCGATATCTTCACCCGGCTGATCGGCGCCTACAACGCCTCGAACGTGATGGCCGCCGTGTGCGGCGCACTGCTGCTGGGCGTCGCACCCGATGCGATCCGCCGCGGCATCGAATCCGCGGCCGTGATCCCGGGACGCATGGAGCCGATCGAGAACGGGCGCGGCCTGCACGTGTTCGTCGACTACGCCCACACGCCCGACGGGCTCGACCGGATCCTTTCGACGCTGCGGGAACTTTCACCGTCGCGCATCGTCACGCTTTTCGGCTGCGGCGGCAACCGGGACCGCACGAAGCGTCCGGAAATGGGACAGGTCGCCGCGCGCCGCTCCGACGTGGTCGTCGTCACCTCGGACAACCCCCGCAACGAGGATCCCCACGCCATCCTTGGCGAGATCGTTTCCGGGCTTGAGGCGGAGGGCTGGACCGAGGCGGCTCCCGGCGAGACGCCGAACCCGCGTCAATTCGTGGTCATCGAAGACAGGAAAGCGGCGATCGACCGGGTGCTAGCGCTGGCGAAACCGGGCGATACGGTTGCGATTGCCGGGAAAGGACACGAGGATGTTCAGATCATCGGGAACAGGCGCCTGCCGTTCGACGATCGACAAGCGGTCAGAGATGCACTTGCAACCCTCGGTTAACATCACGATCGAGGGGC
>JANXPS010000079.1 GCA_025357175.1 Deltaproteobacteria bacterium
CCGCGGACGAGAAGCTCAAGAAGCAGATGCTCGGGAACCAGCAGCCGTAAAGGAACGAACAAATTATTCGAGGAGGCCGTCATGCAGGAAAGAAGCGGGATCATCACTTTCAAGGGAACGCCGTTCACGCTGCTGGGACCCGCGATCGCGGCCGGCGACAAGGCGCCCGATTTCCGGTTGATCGACAACGGGATGAAGGCGGTCACGCTTGCGGATCTGGCGGGGAAAACGCTCATCGTCAGCTGCGTCCCGTCGCTCGATACGCCCACATGCGACATGGAAACCCGCAGGTTCAACACCCTGGCCGCCGCGCTTCCCGGGACGATCGAGATCCTGACGGTGAGCGCCGACCTGCCTTTTGCCCAGAAGCGCTGGTGCGGCGCGGCGGGGATCGACAAGGTCCGGACGCTCTCCGACTATCGGGATCATGGATTCGCGCTGGCATACGGCGTGCTGATCAAGGAGTGGATGCTCTGCGCCCGCTCGATCTTCGTCATCGATGGCCAGGGCGTGGTCCGCTACATCCAGCACGTGCCCGACGTGAGCACCGAACCCGACTACGATGCGGTGCTGGCAGCCGTGGCCGCGATCGGCTGAAATTCCGTCAGAGCCACCAAGAGGAGTTTTCATGAATGGAATGAATCGCCGTTTCTGGATTCTGATTGTCACAGTGGTCATCAGCCTGGCCGGCGCCGGCCTCGCGGACGCGCGGCTCGGGGGAGGCAGCCGGTCGTTCGGCAGCCGGGGTACCCGGTCGCTTTCACCCTCGCCGACGCCATACCGGTCCGCGCCGAGCGTTGCGCCGTCCCCTTCCGCCCCTGCTCCGGGTCCCGCACCGGCCCCTGCTCCGGCCGGCGGCGGATTCATGCGGAGCTTCGGCGGCGGGCTGGCCGGAGGGCTGCTCGGCGGGATGCTGTTCGGATCGTTGTTCGGCGGACACGGCGGGGGTATCGGGGGCTCCGGGGTCGGCATTCTCGGGGTGCTGCTGGTGGCCGGCCTCGGCTACCTTGCGTACAAGATGCTCTTTTCCGGGAAGCGGGAGGAGCCGACGAACTACACCGGTCCGCGGGCGGTCGATTATGAACCCGCCACCCCCCCCGCGGGCGACTGGCAGCAGCGATATGGCGGGGGGGCGCCGCAGGAGACCGACGTTGCGGCCGGCGTCGCGGCGATCCGCGCGTCCGATCCGTCATTCGACCCGCAGCGTTTCTGCGACGATACGGTCAGCAGCCTCTTCTTCAAGGTGCAGGGCGCTTTCGCGTCGCGCGACGTCTCCCCGGTCTCGAGCCTGCTGACGCCGCAGGTGCACGACGAGTTCCAGTCCGAGGCCGATTCGCTTCGCGACCGGAAGCAGTTCAACCGGCTCGAGAACATCGCGGTGCGCAAGGTCGAGATCGTCGAGGCGTGGCAGGAGTCCGGACAGGATTTCGTGACCGTCCTTTTCCGCGCCAACCTGCTCGACTACGTGGTCGACGAATCCGGTGCCCTCGTGAGCGGCAGCAAGAGCGATCCCGTGCTGTTCGAGGAATACTGGACCTTCGTCCGGGTGTCGGGCGGCGGCTGGAAACTGTCGGCCATTTCCCAGCCATAGAAGCCGGATGTGCGGATATAATTTCGCCAGCACCGATTGAGATTTGTCCCGTGACACCAAACGATAAAGGAGCGACAAAGGCGATGGCAGAGTTTGTCTACCAGGATCCGTTTCCGCTGGGCAAGGACGAGACGAAATACCGGCTGCTGACGAAGGACTACGTCTCCGTTTCATCGTTCGAAGGCAAGGACGTGCTCAAGGTCGATCCCGAAGGGCTGACCGTGCTTGCCAACCAGGCGATGCGCGACGTCTCCTTCCTGCTGCGGCCCGAACACAACGAGATGGTCGCGAAAATCCTCTCCGATCCCGAGGCCTCGATGAACGACAAGGGCGTCGCCATCGCGTTCCTGCGCAACGCCGAGGTGGCCGCGCAGTTCGAGCTGCCCACATGCCAGGACACCGGTACCGCGATCGTCATGGGCAAGAAGGGCCAGCAGGTCTGGACCGGCGCGAAGGACGAGGAATTTCTTTCGAAAGGCGTCTACAGGACCTACACGGAAGAGAACCTGCGCTACTCGCAGACGGTCGCCCTCGACATGTACGAGGAGAAGAACACCGGCACCAACCTGCCCGCGCAGATCGACCTGTACGCCACCGAAGGGGCGGCCTATAAGTTCCTCTTCGTCGCCAAGGGGGGCGGGTCGGCCAACAAGACCTACCTCTATCAGGAAACCAAGGCGCTGCTCAATCCCGCTACGCTCGAGAAGTTCCTCGTCGACAAGATGAAGACGCTGGGGACCGCGGCGTGTCCGCCTTACCACCTGGCGTTCGTCATTGGCGGTACCTCGGCCGAGACGTGCCTCAAGACCGTCAAGCTCGCATCGACCAAGTACTACGACGCGCTGCCCACCACGGGCAACGAGCACGGCCGCGCCTTCCGCGACGTCGAACTCGAGCAGAAGGTTCTCGCGTCGGCGCAGAAGCTGGGGATCGGCGCCCAGTTCGGCGGGAAATATTTCGTTCACGACGTCCGGATCGTCCGGTTGCCGCGCCACGGCGCCTCCTGCCCGGTGGGCATGGGCGTCTCCTGCTCGGCCGACCGCAACATCAAGGCGAAGATCGACCGGGACGGTCTCTGGATCGAGGAGATGGACCGCAATCCGGGCCGCCTGATCCCCGAAACGTATCGGCGCAAGCACGAGCACGGCGTCAAGATCGACCTCAACCGGCCGATGAAGGAGGTGTGCACCGAGCTGTCGAAGCACCCCGTCTCGACGCCGCTGCTGCTCAACGGCACGCTGGTCGTCGGGCGCGACATCGCGCACGCGAAGTTCAAGGAACTGATCGATTCCGGCAAGGGTGTTCCGCAGTACCTCAAGGATCACCCGATTTACTACGCGGGTCCGGCCAAGACGCCCAAGGGCAAGCCGTCGGGCTCCTTCGGCCCGACTACCGCGGGCCGGATGGACTCCTACGTCGACCTGCTCCAGTCGCAGGGCGGCAGCATGATCATGATCGCGAAGGGGAACCGGAGCCAGCAGGTGACCGACGCCTGCAAGAAATACGGCGGTTTCTACCTGGGGTCGATCGGCGGCCCGGCGGCGTTGCTCGCAGAGGAGAACATCAAGAAGGTCGAGTGCATCGACTTCCCGGAACTGGGCATGGAAGCGGTCTGGAAGATCGAGGTCGAGAACTTCCCGGCGTTCATCCTGGTGGACGACAAGGGCAACGACTTCTTCAAGCAGCTCGGACTGTAACCTACCTCGGACGCCCGGCGACGGGCGGATCGAACGGACGCGGGCGGGTCTCCCATCGGGGGCCCGCCCGTTATTTTATCAGGCGGACAGCACCTCGTGGATCTTCCAGCCGAGCGCCTCGGGCGTGAACGGCTTCTGGATGAATGCGGTCCGGCCTTCCCCCGCGGCCGATTGGAATACGGTCTCCTCGGTGTAGCCGGACATGAAGAGAACCTTGATCGCAGGGCGGGCGGCACGGATCGCGTCGGCAAGCTTCCGGCCGTTCATTCCGGGCATGACCATGTCGCTGAGCAGCAGGTCGATCGGACCGTCGTGCGCCGCGGCGACCGAGAGCGCCTCCGCCCCGTTCGCAGCCTCGATCACCGCGTAGCCGAATTCCTCGAGGATGTCGCGAACGAGGTCGCGCACGTGTCCGGCGTCCTCGACCAGCAAAAGCGTCGAGTTGCCGTGGGGCGGTTCGACGGGGATTTCCGGGTGCAATGGCGCCACATCCCCTTTCGCCCTGGGCAGCCAGATGCAAACGGTGGTGCCGATGCCCGGTTCGCTATCGACCCGGATGTGCCCTCCGCTTTGCATGACGATGCCGTAGGCGGTGGAGAGCCCGAGACCGGTGCCTTTGCCGACCTCCTTGGTCGTGAAGAACGGTTCGAACAACCGGGCCTTCGTCGCCGCGTTCATCCCGACCCCTTCGTCGCGGACGCAAAGCCGTACGTATTCGCCTTCCCGCGCCGCCGGCGGTCTGTCCGGGTCTCCGTCCTCGATCGACACGTTGGCGGTAGAGACCCGTATCGACCCGCCATCGGGAAGCGCGTCCCGCGCGTTGACCACCAGGTTCACGACGACCTGCCCGATCTGGGTCGGGTCTGCCAGGACCGGCCAGAGCCCGTCGGCCGCCAGGATCTCGACCAGGTAGTTATCGGGCAGCAGCCGGTCGAGGATCGATCGGATATCCTCGAGGACGCCGTTTAGGTCGAGGACCCTCGGTTGAAGGATCTGCCTTCGGCTGAAGGCGAGCAGCTGGCGCGTCAGCGTGGCGGCCCGCTCGCCCGCCTTGCCGATCTCGTCGAGGTGGTGCGAGAGAAGAGGCTCCTTCCACCGCCGGCGGACCAGGTCGACCTGGCCGAGCACGACGATCATCAGGTTGTTGAAATCGTGCGCGATGCCGCCCGCGAGCTGTCCGACGGCCTCCATCTTCTGCGATTGCCGGAGTTGCGCTTCCAGCTCTTCCTGCCTGGCTTCGGCCTGCTTGCGCTCGGTGATGTCGATGGTGATGCTGACCAGGCCGATCACCGCATCGCCGTCGCGGATCGGGGAAATGATGTTGTCGTTGGTTTGACGGACTCCGTCGAGCACGAATTCGGTTTCGAACCGGATCGTCTCGCCGGACAGGACGACGCGCCGGTTGATACCGTCCAGCGTGGACCGGTATCCGTCCGTGGTTTCCAGTTCGGCCATCTTTTTCCCGATGAAATCGCCGTATTTCCGGATGGCGAGCGTATTGGCCAGCGTGAAGCGCCCGCCGGCGTCGCAAGCCCAGAATTCGAACGGAAGGTTCTCGATCGCGGCGCGCAGCCGCAGTTCGCTTTCCCGGAGCGCGTCGGCGGCCCGGATCCGTTCGGTGACGTCGCGCGTGGCGACGATCAGGCCGTATGTCTCGCCGGATTCGTTCTGGAGCGGGGAGGCATAGATCTCCCCGACGAAGCGCGAGCCGTCCCTTCGCAGCAGGCGGAACTCGGTCTTGTCCAGCGAGCCTCCGGTCAGAAGGTTGCCGAACCGCTCGGACGCCGCCGGACGATCCTCCGGGTCGACCCAGTCGAACAGGTTCCGGCCGATCACCGTTTCGCCGGGATCGTGGCCGTAGATCTTGAGCGCCATGTCGGAGACGAAAATGATGTTTCCCCGGCCGTCGGTCACGGTGATCGCGTCGGGCGAGGTGCTGACAAGCGTCTGGTAAAGTTTTTGCGCTTCCCGGAGCGCATGTTCCCGGTTTTCGATCGCCTCGGCCATCCGGTCGAATCCGGCGGCCAGGATGCCCAGCTCCCCCTCGGAGGGTGAAATCCCGGTTCGTACCGAGAGGTCGCCTTCCCCGAACCGGCGGGTCGCGTCGAGAAGGGCGCGGATCGGGTCGAGCACCGCGGTTTCGGCGCCGAACCAGGTTGCGATGACGCCGAGAAGCATCACGAACCCGAGGCCGGAAAGGCGGATTGCCAGGAGCCGGTTTCCCTCGCGGAAAATCAGTTGCCGGGGATAACCGAGAATGACGCAGGCGTTTCCCGATCCCGCGGGGCGGTTGATCCGGCTGAAAACATAGAGGCGGGGGATGCCGTCCTGCCCGGCGGCTTCGACGATGCCGCGCTCGTCCTTCCTGACGGCGTCGAGAACCTCCGGAATCGGGAACGCTTTTCCCAGCGGGATAGGCCCGGCCGGGTACTGGGCGAAAACGACGCCGTTGCGATCGGCCCTGGTCAGCGTCGCTCCGGCCGGAACGTGCCCCGTGGTATCGGCCGCCTCGCGGTTGAGCCATTCGAGGTCCAGCGAGGCATAAAGGATCGAGCCGACGGAGCCTTCGTCGTTCCGGATCGGGTAGGCGAAATTCAGAGTGCCCCTCCCCGAGATCCGGCCGATCTGATAATCGCCGACCGCAAAGTCCCGGGATTGGAGGGCACGACGGAAATAGGGGCGATCCGCGACGTTGATGGTCCCCGGCAGCGGGAGGACGCTGGCGACGATAACGCCTTTCAGATCTACCCGGGCGATGTTGTTTATACGGGGATTGTCGCGGATCAGCTCTCCCCCGACCCGCCTGAATTCGTCGGGCCCACCGGAACTGATGGGCTTGAGCCGCGCAAGCGTCATCAGCAGCTGGCGGAACTCCGCATTGAGCTGGTTTTCGTCCGCGGCGGCCTGGTCCGCGATTTCCCGGGCGTGGGTCCGCACTTCCATGATCGCGGCGGAACGCTCCTCGACCGCGGAGTGAACGATGAGCGCGAGCGCCGGCACCATCGCCGCCAATACGAGCAGCAGCAAACGTGCCCGCAGACTCGAGAACCAGCGCCTTTTACGCATGGCCTGCATAGGCAAATCATACAGTTATAACGTGGTAGAATAAGCGATTAATCTTACCCGCTAGAAACCCACTAGGAGCCGTCGCACCATATGGAGAATTTCGCCAAGCCGGCACAACGGCGCACCATCCAGGACGAGATGTGCCAGAGCTATCTCGATTACGCCATGAGCGTCATCGTGGGCCGCGCGCTGCCCGACGTCCGCGACGGTCTCAAGCCCGTCCAGCGCCGCATCCTGTTCGCGATGCACGACCTCGGAAACGAGTTCGGCAAGCCTTATAAAAAGTCGGCCCGCATCGTCGGCGACGTCATCGGCAAATACCATCCCCACGGCGACAGCTCGGTCTACGACGCACTCGTCCGGATGGTCCAGGACTTCTCGCTCCGCTACCCGATGGTCGACGGCCAGGGCAACTTCGGCTCGGTCGACGGCGACTCGGCCGCCGCCATGCGGTACACCGAATCGCGCATGTCCAAGATCGCGGGCGAGATGCTGTCCGACATCGACAAGCAGACCGTCGAGATGGGCCCCAACTACGACGGCTCGCTCGAGGAGCCGAAAGTCCTCCCCGCCCGCATTCCCAACCTGCTTATAAACGGCAGCGCCGGCATCGCGGTCGGCATGGCCACCTCGATCCCGCCCCACAACCTGGGCGAAGTGCTCGACGCCCTGCTGGCGCTCATCGCGAACCCGGCCGTCACGATCGACGAACTGATGGCGTTCGTCCCCGCGCCCGACTTCCCGACCGGCGGCATCCTCTACGGGCTCGAGAACGTGCGAGAGGCCTACCGCACGGGGCGCGGCAGCGTCCAGATCCGCGCACGCGCCATCATCGAGAAGATGAAGAAGGGCGACCGCGAGCACATCGTCATCAGCGAACTGCCGTTCCAGGTCAACAAGGCGCGCCTGATCGAGAAGATCGCCGATCTCGTCCGCGACAAGTCGATCGAGGAGATCTCCGACATCCGCGACGAGTCCGACCGCGACGGCATGCGCATCGTCATCGAGCTCAAGCGCGACGCCGTCTCCGAGGTCGTCCTCAACAACCTGTTCAAGCAGACGCAGATGCAGACGTCGTTCACCGTCCAGTTCCTGGCGATCGTCCAGAACCGGCCCCGGACGATGAACCTCAAGGAGCTGCTCGAGGAGTTCCTGCTGTTCCGCCGAGAGGTCGTCACACGGCGCACCGTCTTCCTCCTGAACAAGGCCGAAGCACGCGCCCATATCCTCGAGGGGCTGAAGATCGCGCTCGACCGTCTGGACGAGGTCATCAAGCTGATCCGCGCCTCCAGGGACGCATCGGTGGCGAAGGAAGGGCTCATGTCCACCTTCGGCCTCTCCGTTCTCCAGTCTCAGGCGATCCTCGAGATGCGGCTGCAGCGGCTCACCGGACTCGAACGAGACAAGATCATGGCCGAGCTGGCCGAGGTGATGGAAGAGATCAAGCGGCTAAAGAAGATCCTGGGCGAGGAGCCCGAGCTGCTGCGCGTCATCCGCGATGAGTTCCGCGAGATCCGCGAGAAGTATTCCGACCCCCGCCGTTCCGAGATCGTTTGGGAAACCAAGGACATGCGGCTCGAGGACCTGATCGCCGACGAGGAGATGGTCGTCACCGTTTCCCACACGGGCTACATCAAGCGCAACCCGATCGATCTCTACCGTTCCCAGAAACGGGGCGGCAAAGGCAAGGTCGGGATGGGGACCAAGGACGAGGATTTCGTTTCCGACCTCTTCATCGCCACGATGCACGCGTACGTCATGTTTTTCTCCGACCAGGCCAAGGTCTACTGGCTCAAGGTCCACGAACTGCCCGAGGCGGGGCGCGTGGCCAAGGGGCGCGCGATCGTCAACCTGCTCTCTCTGTCTCCGGGCGAGCAGATCGCTTCCATTCTCCCGGTCCGTGAGTTCACCGAGGGTCGCTTCATCATGATGGCGACCGCGCAGGGCGTCATCAAGAAGACCGATCTGATGGACTATTCCCGCCCGCGCGCCGGCGGCATCATCGCGATGGGCCTGAACGAGGGCGACCGCCTGATCGCGACCGCGCTCACCTCCGGCTCCGACGAGGTATCGCTCTCCACGCGGCAGGGGATGTCGATCCGCTTTCCCGAGGGCGACGTCCGTTCGATGGGGCGCAGCGCCGTCGGCGTTCGCGGCATCGACCTTCACGGCGACGACACGGTCGTCGGGATGGAAATCCTCAACCCGCACGGGTCGCTCCTCACCGTCACCGAAAAGGGCTACGGCAAGCGCACGGCGGTCGCGGAATACCGCAACCAGTCGCGCGGCGGCAAGGGGATCAAGACGCTCAAGGTGACCGAGAAGACGGGCAACGTCGTCGGCGTGTCGCAGGTGTCCGACGAGCACGACATCATGATCGTCACCGACGGCGGCATGATCATCCGGATGCCGGTCCGCCAGATCCGGGTCATCGGCCGCAACACGCAGGGCGTCCGCCTCATCGACGTCCGGGGCGACCAGCGCGTCATGTCGTTCGCCCGGCTTGCCGAGACCGAGGAGCACGAGGAACCGGAAGAACCCGGGGCGCCCGAGCCGCCGGAAACGGCCGAAAGCCAGGAAGTCGTCGAAGCTCCCGGCACGCCGACACCGAAGGAATAACTGGGTGGTCGCGGCGGTGGACGAAAAAATCGCGGTCGTCGGCGCCGGTTCCTGGGGAACGGCGATCGCCGTTCTCCTGGCGCAGCGGCACGTCGAGGTTTCCCTCTGGGCGCACGAGAGCGAGGTCGTACGCCAGATTCTCGAAACGCGCGAGAACGGGGCTTTCCTTCCCGGCATCCGGATTCCCGAAGCGATCGTTCCCACGAACGACCTCGCCGCCGCGGTCGCGGGGAAAACGATCGTCGCTTTCGTCGTGCCTTCCGGCCACCTCCGGGATGTGGCCTCCCGGTGCGCCCCCTTTCTTGCCCCAGGCTGCTGCGTCGTCTCGCTGACCAAGGGTCTGGAACCATCCTCCCTGAAACGCATGACCGAGCTGCTCGAGGAAGTGCTGCCCGACACGATTTCCGGTCCGGCGGTTCTTTCCGGCCCCACCTTCGCGCGGGAAGTCGCCGAGGGAAAGCCGTCTGGCGCGACGGTCGCCGCCCGGGACATTTCGGTTGCGCGCCGGCTTCAGGACGCGTTTTCCGGCAACCGCTTCCGCGTCTATGCCGAGACCGACGTCGTCGGCATCGAGGTGGGCGGCGCGCTGAAAAACGTGATGGCGATCGCCGCCGGCATGTGCGACGGTCTCGCCTTCGGGCACAACGCCCGGGCGCTGCTGATCTCGCGCGGCCTGGCCGAGATCAACCGGGTCGGCGTCTATCTGGGCGCCCATGCCCAGACGTTTTCGGGGCTGGCCGGCCTCGGCGACCTGGTGCTGACCTGTACGGGCGACCAATCGCGCAACCGGACCGTCGGCATTCGGCTTGGCCGGGGCGAAACGATCGCCGACATCCTGTCGGGCATGACGATGGTGGCCGAAGGGGTCAACACGGCGAAGGCGGCGTTCACGCTGGCCTCGCGCACGGGCGTTCCGATGCCGATCTCCGAGCAGGTCTACCGGA
>JANXPS010000147.1 GCA_025357175.1 Deltaproteobacteria bacterium
GTCAGGATCGGCGCGTCTGCCGGATTGACCTTGCTGTAGACCGGCGGGTTGGGAAGATCCTTCGGGAGGAAGGTGAAGGAGGCGTTGATGGCCGCCTGCACCTCCTGCTCGGCGACGTCGAGGTCGAGTTCGAGGCTGAACTGCAGCGTGATGACCGAACATCCGCTGGAACTGCTCGATGCCATCTGCTTGAGGCCCGGCATCTGGCCGAACTGCCGCTCGAGCGGGGCCGTCACGGAAGACGCCATGACGTCGGGGCTTGCGCCGGGATAGAACGTGGTGACCTGGATCGTCGGATAATCGACCTGCGGGAGCGCGGCCACCGGCAACAGCCGGTAGGCGACGCCGCCGGCCAAAAGGATGGCCGCCATCAGCAGGGTGGTGGCGACCGGCCTGAGGATGAAGGTGCGGGAAAGGTTCATCGCGTCCTCTTCTTCTTCGCGCCGCCATCGCCGGCCTTTCCGCCTCCGCTTCCCTTCCCCTGGATCGGGACGTCTATCTTCGCGCCGTCGCGCAGCCGCTCGGCCCCGTCCACCACCACGGTTTCACCGACCGAAATCCCGTCCTTGACGGATGTGTCGTCGCCCTCGGCGGCTCCGAGGACCACCGGCCGCGACTCGACCGTGTTGTCCTGCCTGGCCACGTAGACGTACGTGCCCTGCGGGCTGCGCTGGATCGAGACCGTCGGCACGACGACGGCGCCCCGCTCGACACCCAGCAGCAGCCGGGCGTTGACGAACTGGTTGGGGAACAGCTCGTTGGCTTTATTCGCGAAGTGCCTTGAGCCGGACGGTGCCGGTGGTCGGGTCGATCTGGTTGTCGACCGTCTGCAAGACGCCCGTCGCCAGCTTCTTTTTCCCCTCGCGGTCGAAGACCTCGACCGTCAAGGGACGGCCCGACCGGAGTTTCGCCATGACCGGAGGCAGGCTGTCCTCGGGAATCGAGAAGAGGACCGCGACGGGCTGAAGCTGCGCGATCACGACCAGTCCGTTCGGATCGGAGGCATGAATCATGTTCCCCGCATCGACGATACGCAGGCCGACGCGTCCGCCGATGGGCGCGGTGATCCGGGAATAGGCGAGCTGCAGCTTCGCGTTGTCCACCTGTCCCTGGTCCGCCTTGACGACGCCTTCGTACTGCCGAACCAGCGCCTCCTGGGTGTCGATCTGCTGACTGGCGATCGAATCCTGCTTGAGCAGGGTCCGGTAGCGTTCGAGGTCGACCTGGGCATTCTTCAGGAGCGCCTGGTCGCGCGCCATCGCCCCCTCGACCTGGGCCAGTTGCGCATCGAACGGCCGCGGGTCGATCCGGGCCAGAAGCTGCCCGCTCTCGACGTGCTGCCCCTCCCGAAACAGCACCTCCATGAGCTGGCCATCGACGCGGCTTTTTACGGTGACGATGTTGAGCGGGACAACCGACCCGAGCCCGGCGAGGTAAATCGGAATGTCGCCCCGGCTTGCAGAGGCGACCGATACGGGAGAAGGACGCCCCGCGGCTTTCGCCGCATCCGGAGCACCCTTCCCCTTCGCACCCCGGCCCATGAAAAACCAGAGGCAACCCGCCGCGAGCGCGACCACGAGGGCGATCTTCCACCACCCGGACCGCCTGTTTTCCGGGCCGTTCGGGGTCGTGGCGCCGCCCCCGCCGCTCCCCGATGTGCGGGCCGGTCCCCCTCCGCCGCCCGCCGCTTCTCCGGCGACGCCCGTCGGCATCCCCGGTCCAGCGGGCGCATCGCCTGTCATGATGGCGCCCTGGAGGCCGGCGGCAGGATCGACCGGCGGGACGCTCTTCAAGGCGCCCGCCGCACGGCGCCTGGAACCGCGCTTCGGCCCCTGTTTCGGGCCCGGTATCGGTTCCGCCTCCGATTCCGGATCCGGAACGGGTGTCAGCGTTGTCTTTTCGTTGGGTTTCCTGCTGCCGGAGGGTCGTGGAGTCGCCATCGAATCGCATCCTTTTGGGGTGACATGGAATCTCATCATCTTATCGTCCGTTAGAGTCCCCGGTTGCCGGAAAGGTTACAGTCGTAACCATTATCTTTCGCCGGCCGACTGACTGTTGTCGGAAAAAAGGGGGTGCGGGATGGAAACGGGATTTCGAGGATGGGTCGGGCGCCACCGGAATGTCGCCTTGTCGTTCATGATCGGGATGACGCTCGGCATTCTGATCGTGGCTTTTGCCTATTTCTCGAGCAGGAGCCAGTTCGGCGGCACGGTTTACGGATACGGGGTGCGACTTTCGGGGCATACCGATATCGACGAGGATCTGCTCTGGTTCCTCTGCGGCGTCGTCGTCGGCGCCGGGGT
>JANXPS010000241.1 GCA_025357175.1 Deltaproteobacteria bacterium
GGCACCTACGATTCCGGCACCAAGACCGTGACCGGCGCGACGCCCGCCAACTGGGGGGGCAAAAGGATATTCACGCCGTCCAGCCTGACCTCGAACCGGCAGCCCTCCTTCAACAAGATCGAGGTTGCGTTCGATTCCGCGCTGAAACCGTGGCTCTTTTTCGGGACCGGCGACCGGGAGCGCCCCGAAGACATCGGCAGCGGTTCTTCCGCCAAGACCGGCCGGATCTACGCGGTGCTCGACAACAACCCGACCACGCCGATCACCGAGGCAAACCTGACCAATTTCTGCCCGACCGCGGGGAGCGGCACGACATGCCTGTGGGACAATGCCGCCTCCACCTCCAGCACGGTACTCGGCAATGCCGGCTGGTACGTCACC
Organism: Deltaproteobacteria bacterium; assembly: GCA_025357175.1. Classification (GTDB taxonomy): domain Bacteria; phylum Desulfobacterota; class Deferrimicrobia; order Deferrimicrobiales; family Deferrimicrobiaceae; genus JANXPS01. Next base: position 382 of record JANXPS010000241.1, read on the forward strand.
CTTCCGAACGCCAACGAAAAAATTCTTTCCGACCCGGTCGTGTTCAACAACGTGCTCTACTTCACGACGTTCAAGTCGGTCACCGACAACCTTTGCAAGGGCGGAGGAGACGCGACCTTATACGGGATCAAGCTTTCGCTGGCCGGAACCGGGTTGGGACTTACCGCCGGCGGCGGCGGCATCGTCGACTCGGGTGGAGCCACCCAGCGGTCGATCCAGTTGACTGGCGGGGGCATTCCAAGCAACCCGGTCGTATCGATGAGCGCGAACGGCGGAGCCGCCCTTTACGTCGGCACCACGAATGCAAGTGCAACCGGCGGTTCCGGCATGAACGTGTTCACGATCTCCGCGCCGTCGGCCTTCAAGAAACTTAAAAAATGGAAGGAATGGATTGCCGACTGATGGAATCCGGGGCGGTGACAACCATAAGAATAAGGCGTGATGCCCGTCGAGCGATCCTGGTTGCGATGGTTGCGGCTATCGGTTGCGGCAGCCACGAAACGACGCCGAGCCCGCCGGGCGCTTCCGGTGCACCCCCGCCCGTTTCCGCCTCCGCGACTGCCCCGATGAAGTCCGCAGGCGCACAACCCTCGGAAACCAAAGCGCACGCCGCCTATCAGATCGGCCTCGCACCGACCAATCCCGACGTCCAAACCGGGGTACGGCTGTCGTTTCAGGGTTTGCCCACCGGTGTCGCCATCAAGCCCGACAGCATCAAGTGGTTCGTCAACGGGGGAGAGGTCACCGGGCAAACCGACCAACTTTCCGGCAAGCAGTTCCACAAGGGCAACCAGATACGCGCGGCCGCCGAAGGCGAGCTGAAAGGGGAGACGATCTTCCTTTCGACGCCTGAGCTCACCGTTCGCAACGCGCTCCCCGAGACGGTTACGGTTTCGCTGGATCCCATGGCGCCGAAAACGGGCGAGACGATCCGTGCGTCCGCCCAGGGGAGGGACCCCGACGGCGATCCGCTTTCGTTCAGGTACCGCTGGTTCGTCGGAGGAACCGAAGTGCCGGGACAGGTCGGCGACACATTCGTCCTCAAGGGGATTCGGCGCGGAGCATGGGTCCACGCCGAAGCGCAGGCGTTCGACGGCGAATCGTTGGGCTCCAGAATGTCGTCGCCCCAGGTTCAGGTGGTCAATTCGCCGCCCTACGTCGTGCGGGTCGATTACACGCCGACGAGCGGTTCGGTCTTCGAGGCGCACATCGTTGCCGCCGACCCCGATGGCGATGTCGTTTCCATCCGCGGGAACTCGCTCCCGGAGGGCGTGACGCTCAAGGGGAACGTCCTTTCCGGCTCCCGGTCCGCCGTGCCGGCGCAGGGTTCCCTGCCTGTGTCCGTCATCCTGTCCGACGGCAACGGGGCCGAATTCGAATACCGCTTCAATTTCTCGATGTCGGCGAACTGATCCAACGGACTCTCGTCCGCTGACAAAAAGATGGATGCGCCGACCTTATCGATCATCGCTGCCGGGGTCCTGATCGGAGGCGTCGCGGGGTTCGTGATGCATCGCGCCGATTTCTGCGTCGCCTCGGCCTTTCGCGACCTGTTCCTGTTCCGGAAGGGATTCATGCTCCGGATCCTGTTGCTGCTGGTCATCTCCGCGATGCTCCTGTTCGACTGCGCCCGCCATTTCGGCTGGCTCGCATTTTATCCGTTTCCGTTGGCCGGCGCGATTTCACCCGCCAATTTTATCGGCGGGGCGCTGTTCGGGATCGGCATGGTGCTCGCGGGCGGATGCGTCTTCGGGACGCTTTACCGCTCGGGCGCGGGCAACTTCCCCGCGATGCTGGCCGTGGTCGGCCTCGTGATCGGCAGCGGCCTCTACGCCGAATTGCACACGACATGGTCGGCCTTCGCACGGTCTTTTGTCCTTTATCCCGGCAAGTCGACGCTGCCCCAGATCCTGTCGATCGATCCCACCTGGCTCGTCGGGCCTGTCGCGGCGATTTCCGGAGTCGTGCTCTACCGGTGGGCGCGTGCCGGGCTGATGGTCAAATCGACGGCGGTCGAAGGCTACATACAGCCGTGGGCCGCGGGACTGATCCTGGCGCTGCTCGGGGTCGTTTCCTGGATGGTCTCGGGGATGCCCATGGGCATCACCACCTCTTACGCGAAAGGTGCGGCCATGATCGAATCGAGTCTCGCCCCGGCCCACTACTCGAGTCTTGCATACTTCAGGACCACCCCGCTCGATATCGTCCTTCCTTCGGGGCTCTCGTTGTGCGGGGGGCCGGGGGCCACGCTCGACGGAATCTCGCTGGTTCAGTTTCCGCTGATCCTTGGCGTCGTCGCGGGCAGCTTCATCTCGGCGGTCTCGATTCGCGAGTTTCACTTTCGGTTGCGGATACCTCCCGCACAGCTTGCGGCCGCGCTGCTGGGGGGCATCGTCATGGGTCTTGCCTCGCGGATGGCTCCCGGGTGCAACGTCTGGCACGTCATGGGAGGGCTGCCGATATTTTCCGTTCCGGGGATCCTTTTCACGGCCGGACTTATCCCCGGGGCATGGATCGGCGGCCGCGTGATGACACGAATCATTTGAAAGGAATCGGCCAGGTATGGAAGACTATTCCGCGTTCGGACGCACCGTCACGATCGACATCCGCGGACAGGTATGCCCGGCATCGTTGCTGGTCACGCTGCGCAAGATCAACGAAATCAAGGATGACATCCAGAAGAACGGTGCCCGGCTCGAAGTGCTGACCGACAACCGGGATTCCGTCGGAACGATTTCCGAGGCCGCCTTCAACATGGGGTACGACGTAGGCACCGAAAAACGGGACGGCGGCTACATGATGGTCATTTCGGCTGCAGGATAAAGAGGAGACATGTCCGAAAACGAAGATATCGGGCGGCTGCGGAAGGAAAACGAGTCGCTGCTTGGACGCGTCGAGGCGGTGGAAGCGCGCAACCGCGTCCTGATCCGGTATATCCGCGAAAAGTCCGACCACCTGCTCGGCATCATGCAGTGTTCCGCCGGGTCCTCCGAATCGCTCGACGACGATGCCCTGGTTTCACTCGACCCGATCGGTACGATCACCGATTCGTTCACGCAGGTCGTCGACAACCTCCACTCGATGAACGAGCGGCTCTGGACCGAGATCGCCGAGCGCTCCAGGGTCGAGGCGGCTCTTCGGGAGAACGAGGAGCGTCTGCAGGATTTTTTCGACAGCGCGCTCGACCTCATCCAGATCATCGACACCGACGGGAAATTCGTTTCCGTCAACAGGGCCTGGCGCGAGGCGATGGGCTATTCCTGGGAAGAGATCGCCACGATGTCCTTTTTCGACGTGCTGGCGCCCGCAAGCCAGGAGCATTGTCAAAGCTGTTTCGCACGAGTCCTTTCCGACTCCGATATCGGCCGCGTTGAATTCGAGCTTCTGGCGAAGGACGGACGCCACATCACGGTCGAAGGGCATGTCAACACCCGCCTCGAGGACGGAAAAGTCGTCGCGGCCCGCAGTATCTTCCGCGACATCACCGACCGGAAGGTATTCGAGCAGAACCTGATCAACGCCGAAAAACTCGAGTCGATCGGGGTTCTTGCGGGCGGGATCGCCCACGACTTCAACAACCTGCTGACCGCAATCCTCGGCAACATCTCCCTGGCGATCGAGCATGTCCCCGAATCCGGCGATGCGCGCAGCAATCTCGACCAGGCCGAGAACGCGGCGCTGCGCGCTCGTGACCTCACGCAGCAGTTGCTGACGTTTTCGAAAGGCGGCGCACCGATCCGGCGGACCACTTCGATCGAAGACGTCATCCGGGAATCGGCTCGTTTCGCGCTACGGGGGTCGAACGTCCGATGCGATTTCGAGTTTCCCGAAAATCTTCTTCCGGTCGAGATCGATGCGGGACAATTCAGCCAGGTCATCCATAACCTGGTCTGCAACGCCGACCAGGCGATGCCCGGCGGCGGGTCCATGACGATCCGCGCCGAAAACTTCTCGCTTCCGCCCGATCACGGGCTGCCGATGAAGGCGAGCCGGTGCGTCCGGATCGCGGTCCAGGACCAGGGCACCGGAATTTCCGCAGACCGGGTCAAGCGGATCTTCGACCCGTTTTTCACGACCCGGAAGGAAGGCAGCGGATTGGGGCTCGCCGTCTGCTATTCCGTCGTAAAGCAGCACGAAGGCGCCCTGACCGTCGAATCGACGCCGGGGAAGGGGACCACTTTTTACATCCATCTGCCTGCCTCGGATGCGGGAAAACCGCAACTTTCGGCTGCCGATGCGATTTCCGCTTCACCACCGAAAGGACGCCCCAGGCGGGTTCTCGTCATGGACGACGAGGAAATGGTTCGCAAGGTGGCCATGGAAGTCCTCGCCACGATCGGGTACGAGACCGAGGGGGTCGGCGACGGCGCCGCCGCGATCGAAAGTTACGCCCGAGCGATCAACGAGGGGAAGCCGTTCGACGTGGTCCTGATGGATCTGACGATTCCCGGCGGGATGGGCGGCAAGGAGGCGGTCCTCAAGGTCCTCGAACTCGAGCCCGCCGCCTGCGTGATCGTTTCGAGCGGGTACAGCAACGACCCGGTCATGGCCGATTATCATGCCTTCGGTTTCAGCGGGGTCATCGCGAAACCTTATCGGATCAAGGATCTGCGCGAACTGCTCGGCCGGATCCTGCCCGGCGGGACGGGTGTCGGAGAATTGCCCGCGTGATCCGGACATTTCTGTTCGACCGGGGGCGGGATGCCCGCATAAGCGTGATCCGTGAAACGAACCGGCGTCTGTCCGAATCGGCTGGGGCGGAGAACGACCTCGTTTCCACCGTTTGCGGCACGCTTTGCGCACCCGGTGGTTACATCCACGCGCGGGTGATCGAAAAGAGGGGGTCCGGGGCGGTCCGGTTGGCCGGGAGCGCCGGCAAGTCCCCGGGGATCGCCGACGAATCGATCTCCGGCCTGGGTATCCACCCCGGCGGAACTTCGCCCGTTCCCGTCATGATCCCTCTAAGGTCCGCACTGGCGGCGGCATTTCCCGTTCCCGCGGGGGATGACGCAAGCATGTCGCTCCTGGTCGTTGCGGGTTCGAAAAGGGCATACGACCCCGCCGAAACGGGCGATCTCGCGGCACTTGCAGCGAGACTCGGGGGCGCGATCGCGAATCTTCGACTTGCCGCCCGCCTAGATTCCCTGAAAACCGCTTATGACGCCCAATCCGCCGCTCTCGAAGACGAGCGCGAGCACTCCAGGCGCCTGCTCGACCTGGCGCCTCTTCCGATCCTGCAATTCGGTCCCGAAGGCGAGATCCGCATATTCAACAGGCGATGCGAAACGCTGACCGGCTACCGCGCAGCCGAGGCGCTCAACCGGCGAATGCCCGACCTCCTGATTCCCGAAGCGTTACGATCGGACTTTCGCCGGCTGCTCGTGGAACTCTTCATCGGGAGGCGGTCCGGAAGCTTTCCGTTTCCTTTGCAGGTCCGCTCGGGTGAATCGATACCCGTCTTCTGGAAGACCGTCCCGATCCGGGACGAGTCGAACGGGAAAATATGCGCCATCCTGGCGTGCGGAGAAACGACAAACGCGTCTGTTTCTCCATAATTGTCCAATGTTCGACAAATATGCCTTATAACTTCCCGCACCAAACCCTCTCATATTCATAACTGGCCGATATCATTAATGTTCTAATTTTGGCACGCATGCTGCCTTATAGCGGGCAGGGTCGGCACCCATCAATGCGTACGGAGGGACAAGATCATGAACAGTGGAGATACCGCCTGGCTTCTGGTTTCAGCGGCGCTCGTCATGCTGATGACGCCGGGACTCGCCTTTTTCTATGGGGGCATGGTTCGGAAGAAGAACATCCTCGGTACGATCATGCAGTCGTTCATCGTCATCGGCCTCATCAGCGTCGAATGGGTCCTGGTCGGCTACAGCATGTCCTTCGGCCCCGATCACGCCGGCATCATCGGGGATCTTTCGTGGTTCGGACTGCGGGGAGTCGGCCTCGCCCCCTTCAAGGATTACGCGGCCACCGTTCCGCATCAGGCATTCATGGTCTACCAGATGATGTTCGCGATCATCACGCCCGCCCTTATCACCGGCGCCATCGCGGAGCGGTTCAAGTTTTCGACGTTCATCGTGTTCACGCTGCTTTGGGCGCTGCTCGTCTACAATCCCGTCGCTCATTGGGTCTGGGGGATCGGCGGCTGGATCCGAAACATGGGCGCGCTCGACTTCGCGGGCGGCACCGTCGTCCACATCACCTCCGGTGTCAGCGCACTGGCGGCTGCGATCATGGTGGGCAAGCGCAAGGGATACGGCACCGAAAACATGTCGCCCCACAATCTGCCGATGACGGTTCTCGGCGCCGGTATCCTCTGGTTCGGATGGTTCGGGTTTAATGCGGGAAGCGCCCTGGCGGCGAACGAACTGGCGACCAGCGCCTTCGTCGCGACGCACGTCGCCGCCGCCGCGGCAACGCTCTCGTGGGTTTTCGCCGAGTGGCTCCACCGCGGCAAGCCGACCGTCCTGGGCGCGGCTTCCGGTTGCGTCGCAGGCCTCGTGGCGATTACGCCCGCCTCGGGCTTTGTCGAACCGCTGGGCGCCCTTGCCATCGGTCTCTGCGGAGGCGTGCTCTGCTACAGCGCGATCATGCTCAAGGGGCGGTTCGGCTACGACGATTCCCTTGACGTTGTCGGCGTCCATTGCGTGGGCGGAACATTCGGGGCGCTCGCCACGGGCCTGTTCGCGACCACGGCCGTCAATGCCGCCGGCGCCAACGGGCTGTTCTACGGCAATCCCAAGCTTTTCCTGCTACAGCTGCTGACCGTCGTCGTGGTACTGGCCTACTCGTTCGGCGTCAGCTTCGTGCTGCTCAAGGTGCTCGACAAGGTCATGGGACTGCGCGTGTCAAGGGAAGACGAACTCATGGGCCTCGATCTTTCGGAGCACGGCGAAGCGGGCTACAACTGGTAACCGTTCCAGCGTTTCGATCATTGCGCTCCTCCGCGGGGTGATGGGGCCGACCACACCACACGGGGGGAGGGCACCGGGAAACCGGTGCCCTCCATTATTGGCCGAATGTATTCAATAATGACGTAATTGTAACAAATACGTCTTCTCCACTTTCGTCCCTTTCCTCCCATATCGTTGCGATATCAACCAGTTGCAGGGTGGCATGCCGCTTGCGCAGGGTGAGACCGGCCCCATCACCTGAGCACAGGAGGATATCGGTATGCAATCCGGCGACACCGCGTGGCTGCTCGTCTCGGCCGCCCTCGTCATGATCATGACTCCGGCCCTCGCCCTTTTTTACGGCGGCATGGTCCGGCAGAAAAACGTCCTGACCACGATCATGCAATCTTTCTTCGTCATCGGCCTCATCAGCATCGAGTGGATGCTGGTCGGCTACAGCTTCGCCTTCGGCCCCGATATCGGCGGCGTCATCGGCGACCTTTCCTGGTTCGGTCTGGGTGGAGTCGGGTTCGAGGCGTCCCAATACGCCCCCAAGGTGCCGCACCAGGCTTTCATGATCTACCAGATGATGTTCGCCGTCATCACGCCCGCGCTCATCTCGGGCGCGTTCGCCGAAAGGTTCAAGTTTTCGACCTACCTGGTGTTCACGCTGCTCTGGGCGCTGGTCGTCTATAATCCCGTGGCGCACTGGGTCTGGGGCGGTGGATGGCTCAGCGAGGGGCCTCTCAAGCTTTACGACTTCGCGGGCGGCTCCGTCGTTCACATTACCGCGGGGCTGAGCGCCCTGGCGGCCGCGATCGTGGTGGGCAAGCGCAAGGGGTACGGCCACGAAAATCTCTCGCCGCACAACCTTCCGATGACGGTTCTTGGCGCCGGAATCCTCTGGTTCGGGTGGTTCGGATTCAATGCCGGCAGTGCGCTGGCCGCCGACAACCTGGCCACGAGTGCGTTCGTCACGACGCACATTTCGGCTTCCGCCGGCACGCTGGCCTGGGTATTCACCGAATGGTGGCACCGTGGAAAGCCGACCGTGCTCGGCGCCGCATCCGGATGCATCGCGGGTCTGGGCACCATCACCCCCGCGTCCGGCTTCGTAAATCCGGTGGGAGCGCTCCTCATCGGCCTGACCGCAGGAACGCTCTGCTATTTCGCGGTCATGCTCAAGGGACGTCTCGGTTACGACGACTCGCTCGACGTCGTCGGCGTCCACGGCGTGGGCGGCGTATTCGGAACGATCGCAGTCGGCCTTTTTGCCACCACCGCGGTCAATTCGACCGGGGCGAACGGCCTCTTCTTCGGGAACCCGAGGCTTCTCGCCACCCAGGCGCTGGGCGCGGTCATCGTGGCCGTTTACTCGTTCACGGTTACTTGGGGGTTGATGAAGGTTCTCGACAAGACGATGGGCCTTCGTGTCTCGCGCGACAACGAGGTCATGGGCCTCGACCTGACCCAGCACGGCGAATCGGCGTATAACTCATAAAAAAACGGCTAATTCATGAGCGCGGCGTTGCGGTTTGACAACTCGATGACGGCTTCCCCGCCGCGAAGCGAAACGGGCATGTCCCAGACGATCTGGCGGTTCCGGTAAAACATGCGGGCGTAAAGGTAGTAGAGCCCGTTGGGAAGCTTGAGTTGCGCCGTCCCGTCGTCGTTGACCGGAATGTTGTCGATCCGTATTCCCTTGAGCGATCCGTCGATGATCGATGAGGTCGTCAGAGCCTGCTGCTTGCCGATGACCAGGTTGGTGATCAGGTCATAATAAAGGCTCTTGTACAGCGTTTCGAATTTCTCGACGGATGAAGACAGCGTTGCGATCTCTTCCTTTGGCATCTTGGAGACGATCGACCATCCCCGGGCGGTGAACCGGTCGAGCGGGGACAGGCGCAAGTAGCTTTTCATCGCCTCGGAAACGCTGCCGATGCGTTCGATGCTGCCTTCGTGCGCCCGTTCGTCGACGGTCTTGCCGTCTTCGGTCCGGAAATCCTTGGGGTCGACGTTGAGCATGTAGAGGCGGGTGTTCTGGCCGATCACGAAGCCCTCGGCATCGAGGTAGAAGCCGATCTTCAGTTTCAGCGTCCCTTCCTGAGGTGCGGAGGCCGTATTGGATGGGGTCGAAATGATCTCGAGCAGGTTGCTTTGCCGGGTCCAGTTCACCTTGGTATGCGCGTAGTTCTCGAGGATCCAGGCAGGGATGTAGACCTCGTCTTTGATGGAGATCGCCTTGGCATCGAGCGGCAATCCGTCGACGATGATCGCGATATCCCCCCCGGCGGCGTACCCCGAAGTGGCGACGGAAGCCAGGATGATGGACAAGACGAGAGTCCGGGTGCGCGGGAAAAAACGGGCCATTGGTTCCTCCGGGGGGATTTCGGTCTGCTACCGGCAACTGCAGGTGCAATCATACTGCCATCGGCCGTTTTGTGGAAGATTCAAGCCCTATGATATTCTGTCGCCATGGGAAAAAGACTGCTCCTGCTGCTTGCGCACCCGGATGACGAAACGTTCGGCCCCGGCGGAACCATCGCCCGATATGCGCGCGAAGGCGTATCGATTCACCTTGCGACAGCGACCCGGGGCGAAGCGGGACAAACGGGAAACCCTCCGCTGACCAATCAGGCCGGGCTGGGCGACTTCCGCGAACGCGAACTGCGGAGTGCAGCCGCGTTGCTGGGGATCTCCGATGTCGAATTTTTCGGATTCGGCGACGGGCAGTTGGCCTCGACGCCGCTCGACTCGGTCCTCGAACGCGCCGTTGCGGCGATCCGGCGTTTCCGTCCCCAGGTGCTGATCGGCTTCGGCCCCGGCGGCGTATCGGGCCACCCCGACCACACCGTCATGTGCACGGTCGCGGCTGCGGCTTTCGAGGCGGCGGCGGATCCGTCCCGTTTCCCGGAGCAGGCCGCATCCGGTCTGGCCCCATGGGCCGTCTCGAAACTGTACCGTTTCGAGGTTTCCCAGGCCGTTTTCGACGCGTGGGAGCTCCCGTTCAAAGGGGTCCCCCCTGAAACGTTGACCACCTTCATCGATACCTCCGCCGTAGTGGACCGAAAAATCGAGGCGTTTTACTGTCACCGCACACAGGCGAAGGATTACGAGCGCATGCTTTCGCGCGAAGGCTTTCGCGAATTCGCCGCACAGGAAACCTATGTGTTGGCGGCGTCCCGCATCTCCGGCAGCGCCGGTCCCGAGAGGGACCTTTTCTTCGGAATCAAGGAGGAAGACTCGCGATGAGAGTTGGCATCTTCGGCAAGGCGGGCGTCGGCAAGAGTTCCCTGTTCCGGTCGCTGGCAGGGGGGGAAACCCAGGGGAAGTCGGCCGGGATCTGCACGATCAAGGTTCCCGACGAACGGGTCGAACGGATGACCGCCCTGTTCAAGCCCAAGAAGATCACCCACGTCTCGATCACCTTCGAGGAGATCGATCCCGGCGAACACGAGCTGATCGGCAGCGACGCGGCGCTCAAGATTCGCGGCGTAGAAGTGCTCGCGCTGGTCGTCCGCGGATTTGTCGACGATTTCCATCCGGTTCCTCCGGATGGGCTCGACCCCGTCCGCGATTTCCGGAACCTTCAGGCCGAACTGATCACCGCCGACTATCTCGTGGCCCAAAAGCGGATCGATCGGCTGAACAAGGAGAAAAAGCACGACTCCGAATGGGCGGCGCTCCAGAAGGCGGTCTTGGCGCTCGAGGCCGGAACCCCGATCCGCCAAGTCGATTTCTCGGCCGAAGAGGCGCGTATCCTGTCCGGTTTCCGTTTCTTGAGCCAGCCGCCGCCGCTGCTGGTGCTGAACGTCGGGGAAGGGGATCTCGGGGCCGATGTCTTTCCCGAGCTGGATTCCGTGGCCGCCGGCGCGGGGGTGCCGCTCATCCGCCTGAGCGCCAGGATCGAGGAGGAGATCGCCCAGCTGACGCCCGAAGAGCAGGCCGATTTCCTGAAGGAAATGGGAATCGCGGTCAGTGCGCGGGACCGGCTGGTCAAGGCCGCGTTCGACGCGATGCACTATATCTGCTTCCTGACGGTGGGGGAGGACGAGGTGCGCGCCTGGAACATAAGGCGCGGGTTGACGGCCGTCGCGGCCGCCGGCCGCATCCATTCCGATCTCGAGAAGGGGTTCATCCGCGCCGAGGTGGTGGCCTACGATGAGCTTTTACGCTGCCAGACGTTCGCAAGAGCGAAAACGGAAGGAAAATTCCGGCTCGAGGGCAAGGAATACGTCGTCAGGGACGGCGACATCATGCACGTCCGGTTCAACGTCTAGCGGGAGGGCCGGGAGGGGTGATTTCGATTAAACTTTTCCGGCCCCGCTGCCGATAAACTAATTGATGAATGCCATCGCATCAATAGGTTCGACCGAAAACCGTTTCCGGTCGATTTCCGTCGGAAGGCGCATCCTCGTCGTCGACGACGAGGATTACATCCGGAGCATCGTCCGGGAGCGTCTCGAAATCGCCGGCTACGAGGTCGAAGAGGCTCCGAACGGCAAAGAGGCGCTTGCGCTCATCGACGCGGGGCCTCCCTTCAGCGTCATGCTCACCGACATTCGCATGCCTGTCATGGACGGCATCTCGCTGCTGCGCGAGGCCACCCGCCGCGCCCCTGAAATCGCCGGCATCGTCATGTCCGCTTACGCCGAACTCGATACGGCTGTTTCCGCCCTCAAGATGGGCGCCTGCGATTACATCACCAAGCCATTCAACTTCGACGTCCTGCTGATCACGATCGAAAACGCCATGCGCAAGAAAGCGCTCGAACGCGAACTGCAGGACTACCAGCTCAATCTCGAACGCAAGGTGCGCGAACAGACCGAACTCATCAACTCGATGTACGTGCGGTCGATCGACGCCATGATCAAGGCGCTCGAGGCGAAAGACCTCTATACCCGGGGCCATTCCCAGCGCGTCACGATGTACTCGGTCGCCATCGGCAAGATGATGGGACTGGCCGACTCGCACGTCGAAAACCTGCGTCGGGCCTCGATCCTTCACGACCTGGGCAAGATCGGCGTGCGGGAGGTGGTCCTCAACAAGCCGGGGCGCCTCAACGACGACGAATTCATGGAGATCGTCCGGCATCCCGAAGTCGCGACCAACATCCTCGCGCCCATCCCTTTTTTCCAGCCGCTGCTTCCGGCGATCCTGCACCACCACGAGCGGTACGACGGAAAGGGGTACCCGTCCCACCTGGGCGGCGGCGAGATCCCGTTCGAGTCGCGCATCATGGCCATCGCCGACACGTTCGACGCCATGACGTCGACGCGCGCCTACCGGAAGGCGCTTCCGCTCGAGGCGGCCAACGCCGAGATCTTACGCTGCTCCGGAAGCCAGTTCGATCCCGAGATCGTCCCGATGTTCCTCTCCTGCCAGGGCCGGATCGAAGTCCCGGACGACGTCGTCATCCCCGAAGGGCTCGATCCCGCGATATTCCGGCTGACCCACCATGCCAGACTCGCCTGACGCCTATCTCTCCGAGGAAGAGCGGACCGAACTTCTCAGGATCGCCCGCCGATCCGTCGAGCGCTACCTTAAAAACGGCATCCTGTTCTCCGAAACGCCGGAATCGGGCAGACTGATGGCCCCCGGCGCCGCCTTCGTGACCTTGACTTCGGATGACGGGCGTCTTCGGGGTTGCATCGGATACACCGAGGCCGTGGCGCCCCTTTACCGGACCATCCAGGAGTGCGCGGTTGCCGCCGCGACCGAAGACCCGAGATTCCCTCCCGTCACCGAACCGGAGGTCGCAGCGCTGCGGTTCGAGATTTCCGTCCTGACGCCGCTTTTCCCGATAAGTCCCGGGGATGTCCGAATCGGCACTCACGGGATCATGGTGTCGCGGGGAGCCCACAGGGGGTTGCTTCTGCCGCAGGTCGCCGTAGAATACGGATGGAGTCCCGAGACGTTCATTTCGAATACCTGCCTCAAGGCGGGGCTCCCCGCCGATGCCTGGAAGCATGGCGCCGCGATCCATGCCTTTACAGCCGAGGTCTTCGCGGAAACAGAATAAATAAATAGAAAGAAGCGGCCAGAGTGATCGACAGCGACGGTTTCGAAGAATACCGGATCATCCACAAGGACAAGCATTATCGCTTGCTCGCCCCCCACGACATCGACATGTCTTTCGTCGAGGTTCGGGCGATGCTCGACCACCTGCTCCTGCAGGGTGCCTTTTCGCAGCATTCCGATGATGATCCCGAGACGGGGACGCTTTACACGTGCAGGCTGCCTGGGGTGACGTTCGAGGTGGACGTGGCGGGAGAAGACGTCGTGGTATTCAGCCGGACCGACGGATAACCCGAGCGTGTCATGACCTCCAACGAAAACCGGTTGTCCCGCATCCTCGCCTTTCTCGATTCGACCTACCCCGACGCCCGCATCGTCCTCGATTTCAAGAGCCCGTTCCAGCTCCTTGTGGCCACCGTCCTGGCGGCCCAGTGCACCGACGACCGGGTCAACCAGGTGACGCCGGGTCTGTTCGGGCGCTGGCCCGATGCGGCGGAACTTTCGAAGGCGACGCAGGACGAGGTCGAGGCCGTCGTTCGTTCGACCGGGTTCTACAAGAACAAGGCCAAGGCGGTGCGTGCCCTGGCGGCCGCACTCGTGGCCGATCACGGTGGCGCGGTTCCCGGCGATCTCGATCTGCTGACGAAACTTCCCGGGGTCGGCCGCAAGACGGCCTCGGTGGTGCTGGGCGGCTGTTTCGGGAAGCCGGCGTTGCCGGTCGATACGCATGTGGGCCGTGTTTCATATCGCCTGGGGCTTACGGTCTCGAATGATCCCGTGCGGATCGAGCAGGATCTTGCGGGGGCGATCCCCGCGGCTCGCTGGTGGGATTTCACGACCCGGCTGGGGTGGCACGGACGACGCATCTGCACCGGCCGCAAGCCGCTCTGCGATTCGTGCGGACTCGAACCGATCTGCCCGAAAAACGGCCTCGCCTCGAAATAAAAAGCCCCACCCCTCCGTTAAGAGGGGCGGGGCTGCCTGTCTTTTTTCCTGTCTGACGGTTACGGAGTCGAGACGACCAGCAGCTGGGTCGAACCGACGGCGCCGTTTTTCCAGCGGTAAGGCGTGTTGCTCCGCAGGTACAGGCTGTCGCCCGCACCGAGCGTCTCTTCGCGGCCCATCATTTCGACGACCAGCGAACCGTCCACGACGTAGAAGAAATCCTCGCCGCGATGGTTGATGTAGTCGGCCCCGCTGCCGGCGCCGGCCTTGAGGAGGCTGAGCATCGGCTGGAACCGCTGGCCGGGGATACCGGAGGCCAGACTGCTGAAATCGACGTCGCGGATTTCCGTTGCGAGCCGTTCGCGGCGGTTACCGCGCGTCACGACGTATTCGATGTCGCTCTCGCCGAGCAGGGACGAGAGAGATTCGCCAAGCGCCCGGCCGATTCCGGCAAGCGTGGTCACCGTCGGAGACGAGACGTTCCGTTCGATCGCGCTGATCGCGGTTGCGGAAATCCCGCTCTTCTCTGCGAGTTCCTGAAGCGTCAGCCCCTTGCGTTTCCGGATGCTCTTGATTCTCTTGCCCACGTCGATATGGTCCATAAATAATTCTCCTTTTGCGTTGATGGCAAAATAATATCGCGGGCGGTGGGGGACTGTAAAGGGAAAATGCATTAAAGTGAATTGGACAATAATAATAAGCAAATGGTTACTTTTCTTTGTAAGAGAATAGCGCAGATTAGTGTAAGGATATACTTACGTATTAGCACTATCTTGATTTGACGCCCAATGGCGAATAAAATATCCAATTCCCATACATCGGACAGGAGGCAATATGTCAGCGATTCTGACCCCGAGTGAAAGTTACAGCATCACAATGCGTGTCGAGATCGAGAACAAGCCCGGCATGCTAGGCAAGATCACCACCGCCATCGGCGAAGTCGGCGGAGATATCGGGGCCGTCGACCTCTCGGGGCACGGCAAGGGCACCGTTACGCGCGACATCACCGTTCGCGCACGCGACATCGAGCACGCCCAGGAAATCATCGAAGCGGTCAAGAACGTCGAGCACGTAAAGATCGTCAACGTATCCGACAGGACGTTTCTCAAGCATATCGGCGGCAAGATCGCCATCGTCAACAAGATCCCGGTCAAGACGCGCGCCGACCTGTCGATCGCATACACCCCCGGCGTGGCCCGCGTCTGCATGGCCATCCACCACGACGTCAAGAAGGCGCAGACGCTGACGATCAAGGGCAATACGGTCGCGGTCGTCTCCGACGGCACGGCGGTGCTGGGCCTGGGCGATATCGGTCCCGAGGCCGCGATGCCTGTCATGGAAGGCAAGGCGATGCTCTTCAAGGAGTTCGGCGACATCGACGCCTGGCCGATCTGCATCAACACCAAGGACCCCGAGGAAATCATCAGGATCGTCAAGTCGCTCGAGCCCACCTTCGGCGGCATCAACCTCGAAGACATCTCCGCCCCCCGCTGCTTCGAGATCGAGGAACGGCTCAAGAAGGAAATGGGCATTCCCGTATTCCACGACGACCAGCACGGCACCGCCGTCGTCGTCCTCGCCGCGCTGCTCAACTCCCTAAAGATCGTCAAGAAGCGGCTCGAAGACATGAAGATCGTGGTCGCAGGCGTCGGCGCGTCGGGTGTCGCCTGCAGCAAGATCATCATGAACGCGGGCGCGAAGAACATCATCGGCGTCGACCGGATCGGCGCGATCTACAAGGGGCGCAAGACCCACATGAACTTCATGAAGGACTGGTACGCCGAGCACACGAATCCCAACAACGAGCAGGGACGGCTTTCCGATGTGATCAAGGGCGCCGACATGTTCATAGGACTCGCCGGCCCCGGCCTCATCAGCGTCGCCGACCTCAAGAAAATGGGCAAGGACCCGATCGTGTTCGCGATGGCAAACCCCGACCCCGAGATCATGCCCGAGGAAGCCGCCCCTTACGTCCGCATCATGGCGACCGGGCGCTCCGACTACCCGAACCAGATCAACAACGTCCTCGCCTTTCCGGGCATCTTCCGCGGCGCGCTCGACTCCCACGCCGTCACGATCAACGAGGAAATGAAGCTGGCGGCCGCGTACGCCATTGCGGGATGCGTCGCGAAGGAAGAACTTTCCGAGGATTACATCATCCCCTCGGTATTCAACCGCAAGGTCGCCCCGGCGGTCGCAAAGGAAGTGGCCAAGGCGGCGCAACGCACCAAGGTCGCCCGGCGCGCCACCAAGGAATACTCCGAAATCAATCTGGACTAGGCGTCAAAGACACCAAGGGGCGGCGATGATCAACCCACACATCTTTCGCGAATACGACGTCCGCGGTCTCGTCGGAGAAGATCTCACCCCCGAGACCGTGACGCTGCTCGGCAGGGGGTTCGGGAGCTACGCATGGCGGCAGGGCGTTCGCACCGTCACCCTGGGACGCGACTGCCGTCTGAGCTCCCCCCTGTTTCGGGACGCGATCCTCGAGGGGCTCCTTTCGACGGGCCTCGACGTCATCGATGTCGGGGTTGTCCCCACGCCGCTCCTTTATTACTCCATTCAGAAGGCGGGGGCGGACGGCGGTGTGATGATCACCGGAAGCCATAACCCTCCAGACTTCAACGGATTCAAGTTGTGCATAGGCCCCTCGTCGATCTACGGAGAGAAGATCCAGGAACTCCGGCTCCTAATCGAGAAGGGCGACTTCGTCGCCGGCGCCGGTTCGGTTTCCGGGCGATTCATCGACGACGACTACAAGGACTACGTAAGGTCGGTCCTGACTATCCCGCGGAAGCTCAAGGTGGTCGTCGATGCCGGCAACGGAACCGCAAGCCGCGTGGCGCCCGATCTGTTCCGGTCGATGGGCGTCGAAGTGATCGAACTGTTCTGCGAGATGGATGGGCGTTTCCCGAACCATTTCCCCGATCCGACCGTCCCCGAAAACCTGCGTTTCCTGATCCAGGCGGTGAAAGAGCACGGGGCCGACCTGGGAGTCGGCTACGACGGAGACGCCGACCGGATCGGGGCTGTGGACGAGAAGGGAAACGTCATCTACGGCGACTACCTGCTGATCCTTTTCGCGCGGGAGATCCTGTCGCGCAAGCCGGGCGCCGCGGTCATATCCGAGGTCAAGGCTTCCCGGAATCTGTACGACGACGTGACCAGGCGCGGCGGGAAGGCGGTCATGTGGAAGGCCGGCCACTCCCTCATCAAGCAGAAGATGAAAGAGGAACACGCCGAGGTCGCCGGCGAGATGAGCGGCCACATCTTCTTCAATGATCGCTTCCTCGGATTCGACGACGCGATCTATGCGTCGG
>JANXPS010000267.1 GCA_025357175.1 Deltaproteobacteria bacterium
GTTGAACGACAACCTGACGCGGTACCAGTCGAAGATGACGGCGCTTGAAACGGGCAATTCCGCCAAATAGTCGAAATGACGGAGGCGACCGCTTCCGGTATAGTCGGATACGATGACCGATTCCACCGCAAAGCAGATCCGGATCGCCGCGATCGTCATGATGGCGTCCGTATTCCTCAGCCGCATCCTGGGCTATGCGCGCGACGCCGTCATCGCGTGGGGGCACGGCGCGACCGGCGCGACCGACGCCTACTTCGCCGCCTTCACCATCCCCGACTTCCTCAACTACCTGCTGGCCGGCGGCGCACTCTCGATCACCTTCATCCCGATATATTCCCGTTACCTCACGGAGGGCCGGGAGGAAGAGGGCAGCCGCACCTTTTCCACGATCATCACCGCGATGGGCATCCTCATGACGCTCTTCGTCGTGACGGGTGAAATCTTCGCCGAAAGGCTGATACCGCTGATTGCGCCCGGGTTTCCACCCGCGCAGGTCGAGACCGCGGCCCGGCTGACGCGGATCGTGCTGCCCGCGCAGACCTTCTTCTATTTCGGCGGACTGCTGATGGCGGTCCAGTACGCGCACAAGCGATTCCTCATTCCCGCACTGGCCCCGCTCGTCTACAACGCGGGCATCATCGCAGGGGGACTGGCGCTCGGCTCCCGATACGGCATGGACGGCTTCGCGTGGGGCGTCCTCGGCGGGTCGTTCGTCGGCAATTTCGCCCTCCAGGCGTGGGGCGCCGCCCGGACGGGACTGCGTTTCTCGCCGCGGCTCGACCTTTCCGATCCGGGACTTCGCGAATTCGTGAAGCTGTCGATCCCGATCATGCTCGGCTTCTCGCTCGGCGTCGTCGACGAGTGGATGCTGCGCATCTTCGGCTCGCTGCTCGTCGTCGGCACGATCACCTGGATCAACAACGCAAGGCGGCTCATGCAGGTGCCTGTCGGCGTTCTCGGTCAGGCGTCCGGCGTCGCCTCCTACCCGTTCCTTTCGGGGCTCGCGGCGCGCGGTGAAACCGGAAAGATGTGGGAAACGCTTTCGTCCACGCTGCGATGGGTATTCCTCGTTTCGTGTGCGGTCTCGGCCGCCACGTTCGTCTTTTCCCGCGAGATCGTCCTGTTGGTGTTCAGGCGCGGCGCCTTCGGTTTGAACGACACGGTCAACAGCGCGCTCGCGCTTTCGGCCTTCGCGATCGGCATCCCGTTCTGGTGCGCGCAGGCGATCACGGCGCGCGGCTTCTTCGCGATGAAGGACACCTGGACGCCGACGGTCGTCGGAACGGGCGCCCTGCTGGTGACGCTGCCCCTCTACTGGCTGTTCAGGGAATGGCTGGGGTTGTTCGGACTGGCGCTCGCGAGCAGCGCGGGCATCATGCTTTACGCCGCGGTGTTGTACGGCATGCTGATGCGGAAGACGGTGGGTCGGAAAGGGTTGCCCGATGCCGCCGAATTCGGGCGTATCTGGATGGCGTCCGCCGCGGTCGCCGTCCTGGGGCGCTATCTCCTGCTCGGGGCGCCCTGGTTGCCGGAATGGACGAGCGTCACCGGCGCCCTGCTCCGGCTGTCCGTCGGAGGCCTTCTGACGTTCGGGGGCACGTTCATGGTCGCCTTCGCCCTCGGCAGCACGACCGTCCACGGGATCCACCGCCTGAAGGACATCGTCCGCCCGCCCGGCACGGGCTCCTGACGCCGCGTCATTCCCGGCCTCCGTCGGCGTTCAGCGTTTTCCGCCTTTCCGCGTAATCCGGCATGTACCGTGCGACCAGCTGCCAGAACTTCGGCCCGTGACTCCTCACCTTGAAGTGGCACAGCTCGTGGACGACGACATAGTCCAGGCAGGCGACCGGCGCCTTGACCAGCCACAGGTTGAGGTTGATCCGTCCGGCGGACGAGCAGCTTCCCCAGCGGGAGGTCATCTTCCGGATCCGCAACGCGGGAAACGGAATCGCCTCCCCCGCAAGCAGCCGGTGGCAAACGGCAAGACGGTCGAGGAACACGACATCCGCCTGCTCCCGGTACCAGCCTTCGACCAGCGCCCTGATCCGCCCCTCCGAGGGGTCGGCCTTCGTCGTCACGCACAGGCAGCCAAGCAGGAGCTCGACCCGGTCGGCGCGGCCGCGGGATACGACGAGCCGATATTCCTGCCCGAGAAATCGGTGCACCTCCCCGCTTGCGTATCCGGGCGGCGCAGCTTTGGGCGGCCGCCGGCTGAAATAGCGGCGTGCCTTTTCGATCCACGGGATTTTCCCGGCAACGAACTCGCGGATTCGCGCCTTGGAGACGCGCAACGGTGCGCGGACGACGACCGACCCGTCGGGGTGCACGGCGATGCCGAGGGTTCTGCGGCGGGAACGACGGAGAGCGTAGGCGACGGCCTCGCCCTCGACGGCGACGGAGTCGGTTCCGGCGTCGACGGCCTGTCTTTTCGGAATCGTGCCGAACGGAAATCGCATGGCGTGGGGATCCGCTAGAGCGTGACGAACGTGTTGTCGCCGCGGAGGGCCGATTCGAGGGCGGGCATGTCGAGGACGTTGTGGCCGATCCTGCAGTCTCGTCGGCCAAAGAGCGATTTCGTCCCGTCGACGACGGGAACGTGCGCGAGTTCGATGCGGCGCGTCCGCATGAGGAGCAGTTTCTTCGCGATCTGCCGCCCCTTGAGCAGGAGCAGGGCGACGAAGACTTTCTTGGCGCGCCCCCGGCAGACGACGCCGACGATCCGGACCGGGTCGGTCGTGCCGCGCGCAACGTGCCGGCGAACCTCGGTCAGCGCCTCGGAGGTCGTTCGGGCGACGATCACCGCGTATCCGTACCGCCCGGCGAGGATGACGGTCGCCGCCTGCTCCTCTTTCGACAGGCAGAAAGGGAGCAGCAGGATCTTCTTCACGATCCCCCTACTTGGCCGACAGCGCCGCGTTGAGCTCGCGCACCACCTGCTTCGGATCGAGCCCCTTGTGCCAGGAGGTATAGATGATCGATTCCTTCTGGTTCGACCGGCACTGGAGGCAATCGGCGCCGAAAAGCGCCTTCACCCGAGTGCGCACCGCCGGATACTGCTTGAGCACGTCGCCCAGGTACATCTCGGCCTTGATCGGCCCTTCCTTCGCCATCAGGTTGTTCCCCCCGTCTGCTGCATTGGTCTTCAGTATAGCAGGGCCCGGGCTAGGCCCGGTCGTAGTGCGAGAAGGTCATCGCGAACGTCGCGCGCCCCTGGGTCAGCGACCGCAACGCAGTCGCGTATCCGAACATTTCCCGCAGCGGCACCTTGGCCGAAAGCACCGTCGCCCCCGGCTGCCGGTCGACCGACGACAGGTGTCCCCGCCGCGAGTTCAGGTCGCCGATCACGCCGCCGGAAAATTCGTCGGGCACGGTGATCTCGACCGACATGACCGGTTCGAGAAGGTACGGGCTCCCCTTCGCGAACGTTTCGGTAAACGCCCTGGCCGCCGCGACCTTGGCCGCCAGCGGGGTCGGTGGACCGGAGAAGAATTCGACGCGCGCGACCTCGACGATCACGTCGTCGACCGGGTAGCCGGAAACACCCGAGAAGAGTCCTTCCCGGATTCCCCCCTCGACGGCGGCGGCCACCTCCGGAAGAATGCCCGGAAGCGCGGAAACATCGCCAAGCGTCACCCCGCTACCGCGGGGACCGGGGGCGACCGACAGCCCGACCGTCACGCCGACCATCCTTTCGACGATCTCGTGCTCGAAGCGTCCTTCGCCCTCGGCGGCCTGCCCGACCGTCTCGCGGCAGAGAACCTGCGGATTGCCGGTCCGGACCTCGAGGCCGTGCTCCCGGCGCAACCGGTCGAGCAGGATCTCTAGATGCAGCTCTCCCATGCCGGAAAGGATCATCTGCCCCGTGTCCGCATCCTCGCGCGTCCGGACGGTCGGATCCTCATCGGCCATCTGCCGCAGAATCTCCTTCAGCCGATCCATATCCCGGCCCGATTTCGGCTCTACGACGATCGAGACGACCGGCTTGCGGATGTCGATCGATTCGAGCAGCAACGGGGCGGACGGATCGCACAGCGTGTCGCCGGTGCCCGCGAACCGGATGCCCCGGGCGGCCACGATGTCGCCCGCAACGGCCGTCTCGATCCGTTCCTTCCTGCCCGCGTGCATGCTGAAAAGCCGGGACACCTTTTCCTCGGCCCCAGTCGCCCCGTTCAGGACCGGATCCCCCTCGGCAAGCTTCCCCGAATAAACGCGCAGGTAGACGGTGCGCCGCCCCTCCTCCATCACGACCTTGAACACCAGCGCGGCGAACGGCGCCGAAGTGGAAGGCAGCCTGGAAACGGGCTCTCCGTTGCGGGGGTCCGTCGCCCGGACGGGCGGAGCCTCATGCGGCGCGGGGAGATAGTGGACGATTCCGTCCATGGCAGGCTGAACGCCCCGGTTGCGAAGCGCGGAACCCGCGAAGACGGGGAAGATGCGCGACGCCAGCGTCCCCTTGCGTATGGCCGCGCGAAGCATGTCGGGCGGAATGTCCTCCCCGGCAAGGTATCTGTCGGCCACCGCGTCGTCGAAGTCGGCCGCCGCCTCGACGAGCGCCTCACGCCAGGCGAAAACGGACTGCAGTTCGCCCACCGAAAGGGGCGAGCGAACCACGACGGCGCCCTGGCTCTTCTCTTCGAAGTCGATCCGCTCCATCGTCACGAGATCGGCCACCGCCCGGAACGCGTCGTCCTCGAACAGCGGCACGGTGACCGGAACGCCGCGCGCGGACAGCTTGTCGGCCATCTGCGCCACGACCCGGTTGAAGTCGGCTCCCGGACGGTCGAGCTTGTTGACGAACGCCAGCCGGGGAACGTCGTGGCTGCTTGCCTGCCGCCACACGACCTCGGACTGCGTCTCGACGCCCGCGACGCCGCAGAAGACCGCGATCGCCCCGTCGAGAACGCGCAGCGACCGTTCGACCTCGATCGTGAAGTCGACGTGCCCCGGGGTGTCGATCAGGTGGATATCGGCGCCTGCCCATGGGAAGTGGGTCACGGCCGCGACGATCGTGATGCCGCGTTCGCGCTCCTGCGGGAGGTAGTCCATCTGGGCGTCGCCGTCGTGCACCTCGCCCATCCGGTGCGTCACGCCAGAGTAGAAGAGCATCCGCTCGGTGAAGGTGGTCTTCCCGGCGTCGATGTGGGCGATGACGCCGATATTCCGGACCTTCGACGGACCGCCGCCCGCCATGACGCTAAAAGTTGCTGTGGTGCAGGTTGAAGTGGCTGGTGCCCGGGATATGGCGGTCGGCCTCGAGCGACGCCATGACGTCAGGGACCAGGGCGTCGGGCGTGCCCGTGAAATCGATGAAGAAATCGTCGATTCCGGCGCCCCGCAACTCGTGCAGGATGCCGGACGCCGAATAAGGGACGATCGGCCGCACGGACGACCCGTGCTCGTCGGCCTCGATGACGAACCGTTCGTCGCGCGGGCTCGTGACCTCGCCGCGGCGGACCCCGGAAGCCGGAAGCGCTCTCGAGATCATGAGCGGCAGTGCGCCGTAGGCGACCGCGATGCCGAGCCCGTGGAGATATTTCCCGACCGCGCGCACCGATGTGAGCGTCGCCTCGACCGGCAGGATCATGCGCGACGCGCCGAGCCTGGACAGGACCGAGAGCGACCCCAGGTTGAAGGCGTAAAGATAGTGGTCGCTGATCAGCTGCAGCTTCCGGCGCTCGGCTCCCGGCGGGAAAAAAGCGAAGTGCCCGACATCGGGCAGGATCCACCGGATGTAACCCTTGTCGAGCGCTTCGCGCACCGTGCGACGCCAGAAAGCGGCGTCCCCTTCGAGCAGCGGCGCCGGCAGCCGGAAATAGCCCCGTTCGCGAAAGCCCGCGCCCAGCCCCCCCGGCTCGCGCGCCACCGCTTTCGTGAAATCGACCACGGGCACGATGGCGGGCGATTTCGGCAGCATCGTCAACTGCGACGGCCTGCACGCGACGTAGAAGACGGCGGGAACCGTTTCCTTCCGGTTTCCGGACACTTTCAGCGTCGGCAGGATCGACAGCCGCAGCTCCTTGCCGGCGAGGTGGAATTCCTTGTCGAACTGCCGCGCCGCCTTCACGAAAAGCGACTCGACGTCGACCCAGGCGACCGACGGGTTGTGCGATTCGACATGGATCTCGCCCACCGGGAGCTCGATCTGGCACGAGGAGGCCAGGCGCCCCGAGGCGTTGGGCGGCACGTGCACCTCGGCCCGGTTGCCGCGGCCTCCGACGCGAAACGACATCTCCCGACGAAACTTCCCGTAGGCCGCCTCGATCGCGACGAAACCGTCGCCCACGATCACGTTGAACCGGATTCCGCCCGGAGGCAGGGCGTCCATCTCGGATTTCGCGGCGCGGGCGAAGTCGGCGCGGCCGGTCGTTCCGACGCGGAACACGAGGTCGCCCTCGGACACGGGGAAGGGCACCTTGACGCGGAAGCCGCCGTCGCCCGGCTTGATGTTGAGGGCGGTGAACGCCTTGCCCGACCCGTCGCTCAGGAACTGGACCCGCAGCCGGTCGCCCTGGTCGAACGACGGCTCGGCCTCGACGAACGCCCACCCGTCGTGCAATTCCTTGATCGGGCCGAGCGGCGTGCCGATGCTGCCGGTGCCTCCGCCCGATGCGATTTCCCCCGGCGCCGCGCCACCGAGAATCCCCGGCGTCGCCTCGCGGCCCATCACGCCTTCGAGGAGCCGCCTCCCCTCGGACACGCCTTCGTCCGGGCGCCCCTCCTTGATGAGGTCGAGCGCCTTGCGATAGGCGCCGACAACCGCGGAAACGTATTCGGCGCTGCGCATTCTCCCTTCGATCTTGAAGGAGGAAATGCCGAGCCCCGCCAGTTCGGGCAATTGCCCGATCAGCGAAAGATCGCGCGTGGAAAACAGGGCGTCTTCCGCGCCGTCGTGCCCGTAAAGGCGCCGGCAGGGCTGCACGCAGGCACCCCGGTTTCCACTCTTCCCGCCCAGGAAGGAGGAGAAGAAGCATTTGCCGGAATAGCTGTAGCACATGGATCCGTGGACGAAGATCTCGACGCCGATCGGCGAGCGGGAGGCGATGCGCTTGACTTCGGGAAGCCGCAGATGACGTTCGAGGACGACCCGGGAGGCGCCCATGCGGGCGAACTCCTCGGCCGCGTCGGCGGACGACGAGCCGGCCTGCGTGCTGACGTGGACCTGGAGATCCGGGAAGTTTTCCCGCACGATTCTCAGCAACCCGAGATCCGCCACGATGATCGCGTCCGGAGACAACGGCGCGATCTGGTGGAGCAGCGCGATTGCGTCGGGGAGCTCCTGCTCGGTCAGCAACGTGTTGAGGGCGATGTATACCCGCACCTTGTTGCGCCTTGCGTGGGGAAGGATGCGGCACAACTCCGCCAGCGTGAAGTTTTCGGCGCGTTCCCGCGCGTTGAACTGCTGCAGCCCCAGGTAGACGGCATCGGCGCCGGCCGCCACCGCGGCGAAATAATTTTCGACCGACCCTGCGGGCGCCAGCAGCTCGGGAAACGCGGGCTTGGGTTCGACCGGCGCACGCAGCGATGCCGGCGCCTTGCGGGGCGCGTCGGGAACGGCCGCGCGCGAGGCGGCGGGCTTGCGTCCCTGGTAGCGCCCGGGCGATTTGCCGCCGCCGGGGCGTGAAGCCGGCCCTCCGGCTGCGGGCGTGGCGCCCCGGGGCGGGGTCGGGGTAAACGTCCCCTTTTTGCGCAGCACCACTTTTTTCGGTCCGGAGGAATTCACACGTGCCCCTTTTGAAACGCCTTATTTATCGGCATTCTATGGTTTTCTTTGGTTTCGTTTGACTTCCATCATACATCCGATAGACTGACGCGTGATACAGCGATTCGCCCACTTCACCCAGCCGGAGGAAGCCGCGTGTACTGGATCCCGCTGGCGATGCTCGGAGCGCTCCTGCTCTGGTTCGTCGCCTCATACAATCGCCTCGTTTCCCTCCGGAACATCTTCAACAACGCCTGGCACCAGATCGACGTCCAGCTCAAGCGCCGATACGACCTCATCCCCAATCTCGTGGAGGCGGTTCGCGGATACATCACCCACGAGCGCGAAACGCTCGAAAAGGTGATCGCGGCGCGCGGCGCGGCGGTCAATGCGTCCGGCCCGGCGGCGCAGGCCAAGGCCGAGAACGTGCTGACCGAATCGCTCAAAAGCCTGTTCGCCGTCGTCGAGAGCTATCCCGACCTCAAGGCCAACCAGAACGTCATGGCGCTGCAGGAGGAGCTCACAAGCACCGAGAACAAGATTTCCTTCGCGCGGCAGTTCTACAACGACTCCGTCATGGCCTACAACACCGCGATCCAGTCGATTCCCGCCAACATGATCGCATCCCTGTTCAATTTCGCGCCGGCCGAGTATTTCCAGACCGACGAGGCGAGCCGGGCCGTTCCCAAGGTCGACCTCCGATAGCCCGGAACCCGGACATGACCCCATCCCCCCACGACTGCCCGAAATGCGGCGCGGCCAATCCGCCCGATGCCGCCTACTGCTACCTTTGCCAGGCCCGATTCGTCGAAACCGGGGAAGCGGGCCCCGAAACCGCCGGCCTGAATGCGGCCATTCCGGGCGTGGGGG
>JANXPS010000279.1 GCA_025357175.1 Deltaproteobacteria bacterium
GTCGCGCATGCGGGAAGAGCTCGATCGCCTTTACGAAGTCGCCCGGGAAAGCGAGAAAGCCAAGGGCGAAGAGGAATCGCGAGTTTCGATGCTCGCGAAAAAACTCGAAGACAGCCGCATGTTCATGGAGGAGTCTCAGGCGGCGTTCCATTCCGCCGACAAGGAATGGACCGCCCTCGAGCAGCAGGAGCGGGCCATTCGGGGAATTCTCGCAACACTTCGCGATTCCCTGGCCTCCAAGCAATCCACGATCGGGGACAAACGGCGCCGGGAATCCGAATCCGTAGACCGGATCGCGCGGTTGATCGATGACTCAGAGGCGAGTCGCAGCGGGATCGATGCGTCGATGATCGAACTTTCAAGCAGGCAGGAATCCTTCGATCGGCACCAGAAGATCCTGACCGAAATCACGGAGCGCGTCGAGACACTCGAACAATCCAATCGAGAAACCCGTCGTCAGGAAACCGATTGCCAATCGGTCATTTCCGACCTTCGGGTCGCCGTCCAACGGACCGAAAGCGAGCTTTCGGCACTCGACGAACTTTATTACCAGCGTTACGAAGTTCATCCGGATCAGCTGCCCGTGCCCGAAATGTCAGGCGATCCCTCCCTCGAGGAGGCCGCATGCGCCGAAAAAGACAGACGGGCTTCTGAAGTCCGATCCCGGATGGCGGCGATCGGCGATGTCAATCTGGGTTCCCTCGACGAACACAAGGAATTGAGCGAACGCCACACGTTCCTTCTTTCACAGAAGGAGGATCTCGAAAAATCGCTCGACGATCTTTCAAAAGCGATCCAGAGGATCAATCGAACCACCCGGGAACGCTTCCTCGAAACGTTCGAGAAAATCAACGAGATGCTCAAGACCGTATTCCCGAAGCTGTTCCTTGGCAACGGAAGGGCGTTTCTGAAACTGCTCGACGAGGACAACCTTCTCGAATCCGGGGTCGAACTCGTGGCTCAACTCCCCGGGAAGACTCTGCTCCCGCTCGGTTCCCTTTCGGGCGGCGAGAAAAGTCTTGCCGGCGCCGCGCTGATCTTCGCCATATTCCTGGTCAAGCCGTCTCCGTTCTGCCTGCTCGACGAAGCGGATGCTGCACTCGATCCGGCAAACGTCGACCGGTTCAACGGGCTGATCCGCGAGATGTCGGGCAGCTATCAGTTCCTGATGATCACCCACGACAAGCGCACGATGGAACTGGCCGATTATCTCTACGGGATCACGATGGAAAAGCCCGGCATATCCAAGGTCGTTTCGGTCAAGTTCGAATCTTGAAACCAGGGCGGAACAACCAGTGACGAATTCCGACGAAAAGGCGCGAGGATCCTTTTTCTCCCGTCTGAAGGCGGGACTTTCAAGGACGCGCGAACTTTTGTCCATGAATGTCGGCGCAATCGCCAAAGGAATCGGGCCGATCGACGAATCCGTCCTGTCCGAGCTGGAAGACGCGCTCATCCTTTCCGATGCCGGTGTTTCGCTCGCGGCGGAATACACCGGGACCCTCCGTGCCCAATGGCGTAAAGGGCAGTTGAAGGATGTCCAGGCGCTTAGGACCGAGCTTCGCCGGATGATCGAGGAAACGTTGGCGCCGTGCGCCGTGCCGATCCAGATATGCAAGCCGGCTCCGTTCGTCATCATGGTTGTCGGAGTCAACGGGGCAGGGAAGACCACGACGATCGGGAAGGTGGCGGCGTTTTTCAAAAGTGAGGGGTATTCCGTCCTTCTGGCGGCGGGCGACACCTTTCGAGCCGCAGCGATCGGGCAACTCAAGGTATGGGCCGACCGCGCCCAGGTCGAACTCGTCCAGCACAAGGAAGGGGGCGACTCGTCCGCAGTCGCATTCGACGCCGTGCGGGCCGGTCTTTCAAGAGGGTCGGATATCGTCATAATCGACACGGCGGGACGTCTCCACACCAAGGCGAATCTGATGGACGAAATCAGGAAAATCGTCCGGGTGATCGGCAAGGAGATTCCCGGCGCACCGCACGAAGTCCTCCTGGTTCTCGACGCCACCACCGGCCAGAACGCGATCGCGCAGGCGCGAACATTCGGCGAGGCCACGGGCGTTACGGGCATTGCGTTGACCAAGCTCGATGGAACGGCAAAGGGCGGCGTCGTCCTCGCCGTAACCAGGGAGATCGGGGTTCCCATCCGCTTCATCGGGGTCGGTGAAGGGATCGAAGACCTTCGTCCGTTCGAAGCCCGCGGGTTCGCAGAAGCCCTCATCCAACCCGGGGCCTGAATTGATCGACACGCTGTTCCTGCAGGTACTCGGGGCGGTCTGCATCCTGCTATACGGCGTACGCCTGACCGGGCAGGGACTCGAACTGGCGATCGGCAGCAGAATCAAGAATTCCCTGTCCGACACGACCGGAGGCAGGATCGGCTCTTTCGCGGCGGGGGCATTGGGTACCGTCCTGCTCCAGAGTTCGGGTGCGGTGGTCACACTCCTCGTTTCATTCTCCGAAATCTCCACGCTTCCCCTGGTCCAGTCTCTCGGCGTCATACTCGGTGCCGATCTCGGGTCCACGCTGACCATCCAGCTTCTTTCTTTCCGGATTTATCACTACGCCCTCCCGGTCCTGTCGGTAGGCATCGTCATCTTTCTTGCCGCACGAAAGGCCCAGTTCAAGGCTGCCGGACAGGGATTGCTGGGATTCGGCTTCATCCTGCTCGCTTTGCGTTTTTTGTCGGAAGCCGCCGCCGGCCTCGCCAGGATCGAGAGCCTTCGTTTTCTCATGGCCGATTTCTCCGATGCGCCGCTTCTGGCTTTTGCGGTCGGAATCGCCTTCAGCGTCGTTCTCCAGAGTGGGACGGCAGTGATGATCCTGCTGATCGCTTTCGTGCAGCAGGGGATGCTCAACCTGTCGGCCGTATTGCCTTTGGTCCTCGGCGCCAATGTCGGTGCCGCTTCCATCGCCTTCGTCGCCGCCTCAGGACTGGCTTCCGGCGGCAAGCGCATCGCCTGGGGGCACATGTTGATGAAAACAACCGGGGCGCTCCTGTTTCTTCCTGTTTTCTCGCTCGCAAAAATCATCCTGGTTTCGGTTTCGGCAGATCCCTCGAGGGTGGTCGCCAACGCCCACACCCTATTCAACATGCTGCTCGCGCTCGTGTTTTTCCCTCTGGCGCCCATTCTTTCCCGCTGGCTGATTACATGGTTCCCCGACAAGAGCGACACGGCCCCCCGAGGGAAACCCGTATTCCTCGATGCCGAGCATCTCCCGGTGACCGGAGCTGCTCTCGGGCAGTCCGCCCGGGAAATCCTCAGATTGGCCGACATGGTCCAGGAAATGCTCGACATGGCGGTCAGGGCCAT
This sequence comes from Deltaproteobacteria bacterium, assembly GCA_025357175.1. GTDB lineage: Bacteria > Desulfobacterota > Deferrimicrobia > Deferrimicrobiales > Deferrimicrobiaceae > JANXPS01. The sequence goes on from JANXPS010000279.1 coordinate 3,321, forward strand.
ACATGGAAAAGGGGAGGAATACTCGGAGAAAATTCGGATCATCGATGCCGACGTCGATCTCCTGACGCGGGAAATAAAGAAATTCCTTTCCCAGCTGGGGGAAGGGGTCCTCGATTCCGACCAGACCCGGCAATCGGTCGCTTACATTTCCATCGTGTCCGACCTCGAAAACATCGCGGACACGGTCGACAAGACGCTTGGTGATCATGTCAGCCGCATGACCCGCAACAACCAGCGTTTTTCTCCCGAAGGAGAGCAGGAACTCGACGATTTCCTCCGCTCCGTCGGATCCCTGTTTCGCGAAGCGATTTCCGCTTTTGTCACCCGCGACCGGAAGGCGGCTCAGAACGTCATCGATCAGAAACGGATCATCAGCATCAAAGAGCGCGATCTCCGTCTCGCGCACATATTTCGTCTGCAGAAAGGGACGCACATCTCGCTCGAAACAAGCGCCGCCCACCTCGATATCATCGCCTCCTGGAAGGCGATAGCCTCCCTTGCGAAGTCGATTGCCTATAATGTCCTCCAGATGGAGGGTTGACGCTGAACCCACCGCGTTGAGGTTGTTCCGCACCCGATAAAGAGTTATTCTGAATACCAAGACCCCTAGAAAATGGACCGCAAGGAGAGACTGATGATCGTGAGTGAGGAAGCATTCGGACTGATCGAAAAAAAAATAGGCGACCTGGCGGCCCTCGTCCAAACGCTAAAATCTGAAAAGGAGTCGTTGACGACCCAACTCGCCGCCAAAAGCGCCGAGGCGCAGGAACTCGCCCGGAAAATCGCAGAATTGAACCAGGAAAAGACCGACGTAAAAGGGCGAGTCGACAAATTGCTGTCTCGTCTCGAAACCATTGAGATATAAACCGACAACTGTATAATGGAAACAGCGTGATATGCCGAACAAGGTTGATCTGAATATCGCGGGTTACACTTTGACCGTTATGTCGGACCGCTCGACCGAGCAACTTGAGCGATTGGGTGCGATGGTCAACGAAAAGGTTCGTGAAATCCAGAAGGGTGGCTCCACGACAAACTATCTCAACGCGATTCTGTTGGCCGCAATCACGCTTGCCGACGAGAATCTCGAACTGGAAAAGAAGCTTCAAGGCCAGAATGGGCGCAACGAAGCCGCAGAAAAGAGCATTCTGGCTGCGTTGGAATTGGCGCTTGATCCGTAAAGGGCACCGGGGGATGCCCCTGCCGTGCCGGATATCGGTGGAAGAGTTTGAGCCAACTCTCCAAGAACGGGATCTCTACTGAACGCAGGTGTGCATGCCCCTGATCGGGGAAGCCTGAAAGCGTTCACCGAAGAACCCACCTGGCCACCGCCAGGTTCAACTCGACCGCCGAAACCGCATTGTGGCAGGGGCTTCAACAAACCGTAACGCGATCACCGGCGAAAGCCGTTAGATATAGATTCGGGCAGCGGAATCGTCATTTGCGACGTTTGGACGAATAAGGTCTTTACACATCAAGTATTGCATCACGTGCCTTCTCCCCGGCGGTCCGCCGGAAAAAGGCCGTGCCCCCTTATTCAGGCGCATCCGTTCCCGCAGCACTTCCCGATCATGCATGTCCAGAAAGGAACCGATGCCCGGACCCGGGCCAAAGGCGATCTTGCGCAACAGTAACGATCTTTTGCGGCCAGGCTCGATTTCGGCCGAAGAAATCGCCGAGCGCAGTCGTCGGGCGCAATCGATTCTGCTGGAGAGTTTTCCCCCGAAACAAGGGGGCGAGGTGGCACTGTATGCCTCCATGCCGGACGAAGTCGGCACCGAACTGATTGCTCAGGCTGTCAGGGAATGCGGCGGCCGGATCTACTACCCCAGGGTTACGGATGCCGGCGTGATGGGTTTTATATCGGCTGAGCCCGGTTCGAAAATGGTTCGCGGTCGATTCGGGATCCCGGTTCCCGAAAATGTCCCCGGGTCGGCAGGGAAACTGGATGGATTCGACCTGGTCGTCGTTCCGGGGAAAGCGTTTGACCCGCGCGGAAATCGACTGGGTCGCGGTGGTGGTCATTACGACCGGTTTCTATCCAGGCCGGTATCGACGACAGTGATCGGCCTCGCTTTTTCATGGCAGATCGTTCATGAAGTGCCCATCGACCCGTGGGATGTTCCCGTCGGGGCAGTGGTGACCGAAAGTGGCGTGATCCGGGTGTCCATCCCGATCAAGGGCACTCGCGCTTGTAAATAGATGCTACACCCAGGAGGCGTCATTTGAATATCGCATTGATAATTGCAGTCGTCGTGCTGGCCGTCATCGCGGTTTCGTTGGTATTGATGGTTGTCTCGTTAAAAGCCAGGACCCGGATCAGCGAAAGCAGGGCCATCGCCGAGTCTTCAAAAGCCGAAGAACTTCTCCAGAACGCGCGAAAAGAAGCCGAAAATATCGTCAAGGAGGCAACCCTCCAGGCGAAAGACCACCAGCTGCAGCTTAAGCTCGATTTCGAACGGGAAACGAGAGATCGTAAAAACGAGATTGGTCAGCTCGAGAAGCGTCTCCTCCAGAAGGAAGACCAGCTCGATCGGAAGACCGAGGCGCTCGAAGCGAAGTCCGCCGAATACACCCGGAAAGAACAGGAACTGCTCGCTCAGTCCCGCGACCTGGAAAAGGGCAAGACGGATCTGCAGGAGGCGATGGGCCGGGCCAACGAAAACCTCGAGCGGATCGCAGGAATTACCGCCGAGCAGGCCAAGGCCGAACTCGTCGAAAAGATATACAGCGAAGCTCGGCTCGAAGCTGGCAGAAAAATCCGTACGATGGACGACGAATTCAAGGAAGAAGCCGCCCAGAAGGCGCGCAAGATCATTGCGATGTCGGTTCAGCGCTACGCCGCCGACTATGTGGCCGAACATGTCGTGACCGCCGTTCCGCTTCCCTCCGAGGAAATGAAAGGACGGATCATCGGCAGGGAAGGCCGGAACATACGGGCGTTCGAGGCAGCGACCGGCATCGACATCATCATCGACGATACGCCCGAGGCCGTGATCCTGTCCGGCTTCAATCCTGTCCGGCGCGAAGTTGCGCGCATTGCCCTCTCGAGGCTGGTACAGGACGGACGCATCCATCCGGCACGGATCGAGGAAACGGTCGAGAAGGTCGCAAAAGAGGTCGAGGAGACGATCCGCGAGGCCGGCGAGCAGGCGCTGTTCGACCTCGGGCTCCACGGCATCCACCCCGAACTGGTCACACTGATCGGCAAGCTCAAATACCGCACATCCTACGGGCAGAACATCTACACGCACTCCATGGAGGTTGCGTTTCTCTGCGGAATGATTGCTTCCGAACTCGGACTCAATCCGAAAATTGCCAAGAGGGCAGGCCTTCTCCACGATATCGGCAAGGCGGTCGACCATGAGGTCGAAGGTCCCCACGCCCTGATCGGTGCAGACCTCGCCAAGAAATACGGGGAATCCCCGCGTATCGTTCACGCCATCGCCGCTCACCACGAGGATGAGTCTCCCAACGACATCATGCCGATCCTGGTCCAGGCGGCCGACGCGCTCTCGGGCGCCCGGCCCGGTGCAAGGCGGGAAATGCTCGCCAATTATCTTAAGCGGCTCGAGGATCTCGAGCGGATTGCGAAGTCGTTCCCCGGCGTCGAAAAATCGTATGCGATCCAAGCCGGGCGCGAGGTTCGCATCATTGTCGATTACCAGAAAATCACGGACGATGCCGCTACGATCCTGGCGCGTGACATCGCGCGGAAAGTCGAATCCGAACTGTCATATCCCGGCCAGATCCGTGTCACGGTCATTCGCGAGACACGGGCGGTCGATTACGCGAAGTAGCGCCGGAGTTTCCGGATGTGGATCCTGTTCCTGGGGGACGTGGTGGGTGAGCCGGGGCGCAAGGGTGTCCGCGAGTTCCTGGCTCGCCTGCCGGCTTACCGTGATGTAGACCTCGTCGTGGCGAACGGCGAAAATGCCGCCTCCGGAAATGGTGTGACGGCATCGGTCCTGAAAGATCTGTTTTCCGCGGGGATCGACGTTCTGACCGGCGGCAACCATATTTGGGACAAGAAAGAGGGTGTTCCCTTCGTTCGCGACGACGAACGAATCCTTCGTCCCGCAAACTATCCCCCCGGCGTCGGCGGGCGCGGGTGGGCCGTTTACAGGGGAAGGAGCGGATCCGAATATGCCGTCGTTTCCCTACTGGGGCGTGTTTTCATGGGGAATTACGATTGTCCGTTCCGGTGGGTGGACGAAACGATGCCCGAGATACGAAAGTCCGTACGCTCCATAATCGTCGATTTCCACGCCGAGGCCACCTCCGAAAAACGAGCCATGGGAATATATCTCGACGGCAGGGTATCCGCCGTCATCGGTACCCATACCCACGTGCGCACGGCCGACTCCCAGCTGCTCCCGGGCGGAACCGGATATATAACCGATGCCGGCATGTGCGGACCTGCCAGGTCTGTCATCGGCGTATCGCCCGAAGTCGTCATCCGCCGGTTTTTGACCCAACTCCCGGTCCGTTTCGAGACGGCTGCCGGCGAGCCGGAGGTCTCCGGAGCCTTTCTCGACATTGATCCCGACACCGGTTCATGCCTGTGCATCGAATCATTCACATTTACCGAAACGCAGATGAGGAGCCCCGATTCATGGAAGATCTTCTCAAGAGCCTGAAGCGCGGTACGGTCGAGGTCATCGACGACTCCGAATTGCTGCGGAAACTGAAGAAGTCCGCCGATTCCGGCAAACCCCTCCGCATTAAAGCCGGATTCGATCCCACGGCTCCAGACCTTCACCTCGGTCATACCGTCCTCATCCAGAAATTGAAGCACTTCCAGGACGCCGGTCACCAGGTGGTCTTCCTTATAGGAGACTTTACCGGGATGATCGGTGATCCCACCGGAAAATCCGAGACGCGAAAGGCGCTGACGCGCGAAGATGTTCTTCGCAACGCCGAGACCTACAAGGAACAGATCTTCAAGATACTCGACCCGGAAAAAACCGAGGTTCGCTTCAACTCGGAGTGGCTCTCACCGATGAATATCGAGGACGTGATTCGGCTTACCGCCCAGATGACCGTCGCCAGGATGCTCGAACGGGACGACTTCCGAAAAAGATACGAAGGCGGGCGGCCGATCTCCATCCACGAATTCCTCTACCCGCTCCTCCAGGGATACGATTCGGTCGCATTGCGTGCAGACGTCGAGTTTGGAGGGACAGACCAGAAGTTCAATCTTCTCGTAGGCCGGGATCTCCAGCGCGCCCACGGTCAGGAACCCCAG
>JANXPS010000300.1 GCA_025357175.1 Deltaproteobacteria bacterium
CGCTAAACGCAAGCAAGACACGCCTTATCAAAGGAAACCCACCATGACACGACGTTTCACTTGTGCGTTGTTCACCTTCCTCCTTCTGCCGTTGGCCGTCTGAAAATGGTCACCGCCACGGCGGACGAACCGCTCAAGCGCGGCGAGGACGGACTCTTCCGGCCCCAGTCCGGTGACCCGCTGCCCAACAACGCCAACGCCCGCATGATGACGGGGGTGCTTGAAGGCTCCAACGTGAACACGGTGGAGACCATGGTGGGCATGATCCAGACCGCCCGCCAGTTCGAGGTGCAGATGCGCCTGCTGCAAACCGCTGAATCCAATGACCGATCCGCCGGCCAGTTGCTGAGCATGCAAGGCTAAGGCCTGCCCCGGCACACCGTCCCCAACAAGACAAGGAAGCAATCATGATCAACTCCCTGTGGATTTCCAAAACCGGCATGGAGACCCAGCAGATGCAGCTGGACATCATCTCCAACAACCTGGCCAACGTGAATACCAACGGCTTCAAGCGCAGCCGGGGCGATTTCCAGGATCTGCTCTACCAGTCGATCACCCCGGCGGGCGCGCCTTCGTCGTCCAGCACCGAGGCGCCGGTCGGCCTCGAATACGGGCTCGGCGCGCGCGTCGTTTCGGTCACCAAGATCTTCACGCAGGGCGAATTCAAGCAGACGGGCAACGAGCTCGACATCACGATCGAGGGGGAAGGGTTCATTCCCGTCCTTCTGCCGACCGGCGAGCGCGCCTACACCCGCGACGGCGCCCTCAAGAAAAACGTCTCGGGCAAGCTCGTCACGCCGAACGGATACGCGATCGATCCGCCCATCACGATTCCCGACAACGCGACCTCCGTCACGATCGCGCCGGACGGCACGGTGTCGGGCCTGCTCCAGGGCTCGATCACGCCCACCGTGCTGGGCACCATGCAGCTCGCGCGCTTCAGCAACCAGTCGGGTCTTCGCAGCCTCGGCAAGAACCTGTTCGCCGCGACGCCGTCCTCCGGCAACGCGACCGTGGGCAACCCCGGCGCGAACGGGCTCGGAACCGTCATGCAGGGGTTCATCGAGGCGTCCAACGTCAACATCGTCGAGGAGATGGTGAACATGATCGTCGGGCAGCGGGCGTACGAAATCAATTCGAAGGTGATCCAGACCGTCGACCAGATGCTCCGGACCGCAACGCAGATCCGGTAGGAGAAAGGGCCCGATGAAACGGTTGTCAATGCTCGTCATCCCGGCGCTGATCGCGCTGTCGATCACCGGCCGCCCGGCCCTTGCGACATCCGGGGAATCCCCCCTGGCGTCGTCGGCGCGCGACGCCCTGACGGCGGCGGTCGTCGATCAGGCCGGCGTGCCCGGCGTCGAGGCGTTCGTTTCGGGGGTTCGATTCCAGGATCCTTCCCGCGCAGCCGGGGGCGGGGAAGTCGTGCGCGTGTCGCTCGACGGCGCCGTCCGGTCGGGGCGCAGCCTCATGTTCGGCATATTCGTCCGCCTCGCGAACGGCGACGTTCGGGAACTGCGCGCTACGGCCGACGTGTCGATCCAGGTTCCGGTCGTCGTCGCGTCGCGCAACCTGGCCACGGGGACGACGCTCGGGGCGGAAGACGTCTCGGTGCGCCGCAAGGACTTCTCGGCCTCGGGCGAGGCGATGGTCCACGACCCCGCCGAGGTCGTCGGCAAGCGCGTCCGGTGGCAGCTTTCGGGCGGCGTTCCCATCCGCAGGGAATATCTCGAGGATCCCGAGTCGCTCAAGCGGGGCGATCCGGTGGTGATCGAGGCTTCCACCGGCATGGTTCACATCACCGGCAAGGGCGTGGCGCTCCAGCCCGGAAGGATCGGCGATACGGTCAGGGTCAAGAGCCAGCTTTCAGGCAAGGAACTGGCCGGGCGTCTCACGCCCGGGCATGTGGTGCAGGTGGATTAGCGTCATGTCATGCGGGAGGAAGAAACCTGTGATTGCGAAAATTCTGAAACCGGCCGCCGGATTGCTCCTCCTGTCGCTCGCGGGCTGCGCCCCGGCGTGGGATCGCAAGGCGGAATACAAGGTTACGACATGGCCGGAAGCGCCGGTGCGCGTGGCGTCGGCATCGGGGGTCTCCCTGTGGGACGACCGGAGCGGCGCCTTTTTCGCCGACCGGCGGGCACGCAAGGTCAACGATGTGGTGACGATCATCGTCGACGAATCGGCCAAGGCCTCCAAGGCGGCCGGGACTTCGCTCAGCAGGGACTCCTCGACCGCGCTCGGGATTTCCGCCTTCTTCGGTCTCGAAAAGTCGATTGCGGGTTCCAACGCCCGGATCACTCCCGCGTCGCTCGCCCAGGCCAATACGGCGACCGGGTTCGACGGCTCCGGCAAGACGTCGCGGGAGGAATCGCTCACCACGACCGTCACGGCGATCGTCAAGGCGATCATGTCCAACGGCAACATGGAAATCGAGGCGAAGCGCACCGTCAGCGTCAACAACGAGAACCAGGTGATGGTGCTGCACGGCGTGATCCGCCCCGAGGACGTCGACGGATTGAACAGCATCCTTTCCTCGCGCGTGGCGCAGGCCCGCATCGAATACTACGGCGAAGGGGTCATCACCGAAAAGCAGAACCCCGGCTGGATGCACAAGATCATCGATCACCTCTGGCCGTTCTAGGGCCGGCCGGAAATGATCGAACAAGACGTATACGGGAAGGCAGGCAGGCGATGAACAAAAAACGGATTCCGGCAAGGGCCTCGGCGGCGCTGCTCGCCCTTCTTCTCGTCGCGGCCCCGCTGGTGCGGCTGGCGCCCGAAGCGGACGCGGCAAGGCTCAAGGACATCGCGAACGTCGGCGGAACTCGGGCAAACCCCGTCATCGGCTACGGGCTGGTCGTGGGGCTGAACGGCACCGGCGACACCGACACGTCCGCTTTCACGATGCAGAGCGTCATGAGCATGCTCCAGAAATTCGGCGTCTCGGTGCCGCTGTCGAAGATCAAGACCAAGAACGCGGCCGCCGTCATGATCACCGGCGATCTCCCCTCCTTCTCCAAGCAGGGCTGGCGCATGGACGTGATGATCTCGTCCATGGGCGACGCCTCGAGTCTCGAAGGCGGGACGCTTCTGATGACGCCGATGATGGCCGCGAACGGAGATGTGTTCGCAGTCGCCCAAGGGCCCGTACTCGTGGGCGGTTTCGCCGTTTCGGGGGCATCGGGCTCCGGCGTCCAGAAAAACCATCCGACCGTGGGGCGCATTCCCGGAGGCGCGGTGATCGAACGGGAAATCGTGCCGCCGGAGCCGGGAGAGAGCATCAAGGTGCTTCTCTCCGCACCTGATTTTGCCACCGCTTCCCGGGCGGCGGCGGCCATCAACGAGAAACTCGGAGAGCCGGCCGCGCATGCGTCGGACAGCTCCGAGATCCAAGTGCGGATTCCGGCGAAGGACCGCGCGGCGCTGGTCGATTTTCTCGCCCGGATCGGTGACTGCGAGGTGACTCCGGATACCGTGGCGCGAGTCGTGGTCAACGAGAAGACGGGCACGGTCGTGATCGGCCAGAACGTCCGGATCTCGACGGTCGCGCTGGCCCACGGCGCGCTCAACATCGTGATCAAGGAAAAGAGCGAGGTCTCCCAACCGGCGCCGCTGTCCCAGGGAGGCCAGACCGTGGTCACGCCCAAGAGCGACGTCAAGGTCACCGAAGACAAGGTCAAGGTCGCCCTCATGCAGAAAGGAACCACGATCGCCGACCTCGTCGATGCCCTCAACAAGCTCGGCGTGACGCCCCGCGATCTCATCGCGATCATGCAGGCGCTCAAGGAGGCCGGCGCGCTTCAGGCCGACCTCGCGCTCATGTGACGGGAGGTCGTGGAATGGACATCGCAAGCGCAGCCGCGTCGCCGCTTGAAACCGTCAAGGCGCAGATAGACCGGAAGAAAAAAACGGAAGCAATCCGGGGATTTGAGGAGATGTTCCTCAACGAGATGATGAAGTCGATGAGGAAGACCGTTCCGGAATCGGAAGAGGGCGGTCACTCCAAGGCGCTCTGGCAGGAAAAGTTCGACGCCGAGATCGTCCACAAGATCGCCGAGTCGGGCGGAATCGGGATGGCGAAACTGCTCGAACCGCGGATCGGAACGGCGGGAAAAACGAAATAAGGACGCTTCCGTAAAGTTTCGCCTCGAAATAACCGATACGGGTTATTAGGCGAATCAATGATCGGAGGAGTCCCCCGCGTGAAGATATCGGGTCGCAGTAAGGGAAACGAGGCAAAAAATGTCGCTTACAAGAAGACTGGCGAGGTCGCTCCGGTCGCTTCGACTTCGTCCTCGTCCGGTCAGGGCGGGGTCGGCAACGCGTCCGAATCCAGCGTCGCCATATCCGATCTCGGCCGGGTCGTCGCCGAAACGGCCAAACTTGTCGATGCGCTTCCCGACATCCGCGTCGAGAAGGTCGGGCGCATACAGAGCGCCCTCGAGGCAGGCACTTACCAGGTCGAAGGCGAACGAGTGGCCGATAAGGTGGTTTCCGAGGCCGTACGGGATATCCGCAACCGAACCCGCAAGAACTGAGGCAGCCCCAAACGGGTACGCTCGCAAGGAAGGGAGCGTGTCATGATCGACCCGCAGACAGCCGATCGCTGGATCGCCATTATCCGCCAGGAAGAATCCCACCTTGCCAGGCTCATCGAGATCCTACAGGCCGACCAGAGGGCCGTGGCGATGTCCCGCCCCGACGACCTCGAGGAAAACGTCCGGCTGAAGGAGGCCATCCTGGCCGAGATGCAGGTGGTCGTCGAGGCGCGGCGGGGACTGCTGGGCACGCTCGGTCGCGCCGCCTCCGGAGGCGTTGCCGTGACTTTCGACGAGATGGCCGAAAGATTGCCCCTCTCCCATCGCGGGCAGGGGATCGAATCGCTCGCACGGGTCCGGTCGCTCCGGTCGTCTCTTGCCGAGCTCAACGAACTCACGCGGCGGATCATGACCCACGGCCTGCTGCTGGTCCGCTCGACGCTGGGCCTGATCCATGGCGATACGACGGTTCCCGTCTACGGCGGCAACGGCGATTTTCGTCCCAAGTCGGCGACAACGGGCCGGATCGTCCGGCAAAACGTGTAAAGGCGGGAGGCGCCGATGCCAGGAATCTACATGGCGATGGAAATCGCCCGCAAGGCCCTTTACGCCAACCAGATGTCGATGCAGGTGACCGCCCACAACGTCGCCAACGCCAACACCCCGGGCTACTCCCGGCAGGAGGCGATCACCACCGAGTCTTCGGCCATGACCTTCAACCCGGGACAGCTCGGCATGGGCGCCCAGGTCGTGGCGATCAACCGCAGCGTCGACGCGTTCACCGACAGCCAGCTCGTCACTGAAAACGCGACATACAGCAGCCTCGACTACACCTCCAAATCGGTCGGGCAGGTCGAGGCGATCTTCAACGATAACAACGGGGCGAGTCTCGCCGACCGGGTCAACGAGTTCTACCACGCCTGGGACGACCTGTCGGCCAATCCGCAGGGCACCGCGGAGCGGCAGACCGTCGTTTCTACGGCCGACCTGCTGACCTCCGAGTTCCGGCGTGTCGACCAGCAGGTCGCTACCCTCAAGGAAAACGCCAACAAGGACGTCAAGTCGATCGTTGCCGACGTCAATCAGCTGGCGGAACAGATCGGCTCGCTCAACGGGAGCATCAAGCTCAACATCGCGCAGGGGCAGTCGCCCAACGACCTCATGGACCAGCGCGGGGAACTGCTCAAGCAGCTCGGCCAGAAGATCGGCTTCACGACCGTCACCGACAACTACGGACAGATCAGCGTCTATGTCGGCAAGGGACGCGCGCTGGTCGACGGCGAAAACGTCGGGAAGCTCTACACCGACATCAACACGAACACGCCCGACCTCCTCTACGATGTCAAGATCCAGCTCCCCGGGCAAAAAGGCGATATCAACCAGTGGGAGGCGATCACCTCCGACATCAGCGGCGGGCAGCTCGCCTCGGCCATATCGTTTCGTGACGGCTACATCAACACCGTTCGCGACCGGGTCAACAATCTCGCTTATGCCATTACCAACCAGGTCAACGCGACGCACGTCGTCGGCTATGGCATCTCTACCGGAACGCCCCCCGTCGCACAGACCGGCAACGCCTTCTTTGCGCCGCTCAGCGGCATCACCGACGCGGCCATGAACTTCAAGGTCGATTCCTCGGTGCTCAACGACATCAACAAGGTCGCGGCAGCAGGCGCGACGAAGGCCTCCGGAAGCGTCGTGTTCACCGGCGTTCCGACCGTGGCGACGTTGCCCGCTCCGAGCATCACGATCGGTGCCGACACCTACGACTTCTACGACAGCGCGGCCGGCGCCTACGGCGGTGCGAACACCGGTGTCGATCTCAACGGCGCCCGGACGGCCGGCGACGTCGCAAGCCGCCTCGCGGCCGCATCGGTCGGGGCCAACTACATCCTGCAGGCGCGCGGGGGCCTCCTGATGGCGATCGCGAGCGCCGACGGCCTCGCAGGCAACGCGATCCCGATGTCCATGGCCGGCAACGACCCGACGAAGGCCATCAACCTGTCCGGGGTCGCGTTTTCGGGCGGGGTGGATTTCCCCTCTTCGCCTCCGCCGGTCGGCGACAACCGGAACGCGCTGCTCCTTTCCGGGCAGGGCAACGTCAAGGTGTCGTACCTCGAGAACGGCGCGTCGGTCCCCGACTTCATCGCCGGCATGATCGGCCAGATCGGCTCCGAGACCAAGGGCATCAACCTCGATCTCCAGCACCAGAAGGTGATCGTCGACAATCTCGAAACACGGCGCCAGGACGTATCGGGCGTTTCCCTCGACGAGGAGATGACCAATCTCATCAAGTTCCAGCGGGCGTTCGAAGCGTCCACCAAGATGATCACGATCATCGACCAGATGCTCAACACGATCATCACGATGAAGAGTACAGCGTAGGGGGGCAGTCGTGCGCATCACCGAAAAAATAATCTACGACTCGGTCCGGAACTCCGTCATGGACAACCGGTCGACGCTATTCACGATCCAGCAGAAGATCGCCGAGAACCGGCGGCTCATCTACCTGTCGGACGACCCGAGATCCTCCGAAAAGGCGTCCCAGATCAAGACCGGCCAGTCCGAGGTCTCACAGTTCCAGCGGAATATCATGTTCGGAAAGTCGTCGCTCGACCTGACCGAGAATGCGCTCAACGGCATGAACGACACGCTCGTACGCGCAAAGGAACTGGCGATCCAGATGGCGAACGGCGAGGTCAGCGCGTCCGACCGGCAGGCCGGCGCGGCCGAAGTCACCGAACTGTTCAAGCAGGCGGTCGGCTACGCAAACACCAAGCTGGGCGGCGAATACATCTTTTCCGGTTTCAAGAGCGATACAGCGGCCTATTCCGTCGACGGCGCATGGCAGGGCGACAACGGCACGCGTCTCGTCCGCATCGGCCAGAGCGAAAACATGCAGATCAACGAGATCGGCAGCAGCGTGTTCGGAAACCGCGTGACGGCCGGGGCCATTCCCGCCGCCCCTCCTCCCGGCTACGTTCCGGGCACCTCGATCATGGAAGACCTGGCGCAATTCCGTGCGGCGCTCGAGAACAACGACGTTGCCGGCATCCAGAAAACGATCGATGCGATGGACAAGGGACAGGCCAAGGTGCTCCAGAGCCAGGCCTCCGTCGGGACGCGCAGCAAGCACATGGATGTGACCAACACCTCCATGATGAATCTGTCCACGAGTCTCACCGGCCAGCTGTCCGACATCCAGGATCTCGATGTGGCCCAGATGGCCATCGACCTCGCGAAACAGGAAGCGGT
>JANXPS010000019.1 GCA_025357175.1 Deltaproteobacteria bacterium
CGAGAACGCCGGGGAGCCCTTGTCGGGGCGCCCGGCGTTCTCGCCTTGCCGTGGTCGGAGGTCGGTGGTCGGTGAGCGTGCCGCTTACGTTCCCATCTCCCACGAAGACATGTACTTCTTCTGCTCGGCGGTGAGCTTGTCGATGCTCGTGCCGCCGGAGGCCAGCTTGAGGCGGGCGATCTCGCGGTCGATCACGTCGGGCACGGGGTAGACCTTATTTTCGAGCTTCGAGGCGTTCTTGACCATGTACTCGGCTGACAGCGCCTGGTTGGCGAAGCTCATGTCCATCACGTTGGCCGGGTGGCCTTCGGCGGCCGCCAGGTTGATGAGACGGCCCTCGCCCAGCAGGTGGATGCAGCGGCCGTCCTTCATCTTGTATTCCTCGACGTAGGGGCGGATCGTCCTCTTGGACTTGGCCAGTTTCTCGAGCGCCGGGATTTCGATCTCGGCGTTGAAGTGGCCCGAGTTGGCGACGATGGAGCCGTCTTTCATCTTTGCGAAATGCTCGGCCCGGATCACGTTGAGGTTGCCGGTGACGGTGCAGAAGATGTCGCCGATCTTCGCGGCCTCGGACATCGGCCGCACGTCGAATCCGTCCATGACCGCCTCGAGCGCCGCCAGCGGATCGACCTCGGTGACGGTGACGCGCGCCCCCATGCCGCGGGCCCGCATGGCGAGGCCCTTGCCGCACCAGCCGTAGCCGGCGACGACGAAGACGCTGCCCGCGAGCAGCCGGTTGGTCGCGCGGATGATCCCGTCGAGCGTGGACTGTCCCGTGCCGTAGCGGTTGTCGAAGAAGTGCTTGGTCTTGGCTTCGTTGACTGCGACGATCGGGTAGCGCAGGACGCCCTTCTCGGCCATCGCCGCGAGCCGGACGACGCCGGTGGTCGTCTCTTCGGTGCCGCCGATGATGCCCTTGAGATATTCCTTCTTCTCGGTGTGGATGACCGACACCAGGTCGGCGCCGTCGTCCATCGTGATCTGCGGCCCGATCGCGAGCGCCTGCAGGATGTGGCGGTAGTAGGTCTTGCGATCCTCGCCCTTGATGGCGTAGACCGAGAGTCCGTCATTCTTGACGAGCGACGCGGCGGCCGCATCCTGCGTGGAGAGCGGGTTCGAGGCGCACAGCGTGAGCTTCGCACCGCCCATCGCCAGCACCTGCATCAGCGCGGAGGTTTCGGTGGTAACGTGGAGACAGGCGGCGATCTTGACACCCTTGAGCGGCTTTTCCTTCGCGAAGCGTTCGCCGATCGAGCGGAGCACCGGCATGTCCTTCTTGGCCCACTCGATCCGGTCGTATCCGTCCTTGGCTAGCTTGATATCCTTGACGTCGTACCCTTTGTCCTTGGCCATCTGTGGTGTCTCCCGTTGCTTATTTCAGGGCGAGGGCGCGCAGCGCCTTCGCCTTGTCGGTTTTTTCCCAGGTGAACTCGGGCAGTTCGCGCCCGAAGTGCCCCAGTGCCGCCGTCTTGCGGTAGATCGGACGGAGCAGGTTGAGCGTCTTGCTGATCATCGCGGGGCGCATGTCGAAGATCTCGCGGATCGCCTTGGCGATCTTCGCCTCGGGCGCCTTGGCCGTGCCGAACGTCTCGACCATGACCGAAACCGGCTCGGCCACGCCGATCGCATAGGCCAGCTCGACTTCGCACTTGCTTGCGAGCCCCGCCGCCACCACGTTCTTGGCCACGTAGCGCGCCATGTAGGCGGCGCTGCGGTCGACCTTGGACGGGTCCTTGCCGGAGAAGGCGCCGCCGCCGTGGCGGCTGTAGCCGCCGTAGGTGTCGACTATGATCTTGCGGCCGGTGAGGCCGGTGTCGCCGTGCGGGCCGCCGACGACGAAGCGCCCGGTCGGGTTGATGTAGTACTTGACCTTCTTTGAAAGCAGCTCGGCCGGGATCACCTTCTTGATGACATCTTCGATGATGGCTTCCTTGAGGACGGACTGCTTGACCTCTTCGGCGTGCTGCGTGGAGCAGACGACCGCGGTGACTTCCCGCGGGATGCCGTCGACGTAGCGGACCGTGACCTGGCTCTTGCCGTCGGGGCGCAGCCAGTGGAGATGCTTCTTGTCGCGCGCCTCGGTCAGGCGGCCGCAGATCCTGTGGGCGAAGTGGATGGGCATGGGCATCAGCTCGGGCGTTTCGTCGCACGCGTAGCCGAACATCATCCCCTGGTCGCCGGCGCCCTGCTTTTCGACGTTCCCGCGGTCGACGCCCTGCGCGATGTCGGGCGACTGGCGGTCGAGCGCGGTGACCACGGCGCAGTTGTGGGCGTCGAATCCCTTGGAGTTGCCGACATAGCCGATCTCGGTGATCGTGTCGCGCACCAGCTTCGACAGGTCGAGCGTCGCCGTGGTGGTGATCTCGCCGGCAACCACGACCAGGCCGGTGGTGACCATGGTTTCGCACGCCACGCGCGCGTTCTTGTCCTGCCTGAGAATCTCGTCGAGAACCGCATCGGAAATCTGGTCGGCGACCTTGTCGGGATGACCCCCGGTCACCGATTCGGAAGTGAATACGAAATCGCTCATGACGCTATCGCTCCTGTGATTGAGTTAGCCTAAACCTTTAATTGTACTTTAAAACTTTTCATCGGGAAACAAATCATCCATCTTTTTGCGCAGCCCCCGCTCGATATCGACGGCCATGCCGTGAAGCAGCATGCTGCTCGCGAATTCCTTCGCCTCGTAGGCATTCGATTTCCGGATGATCCGCTTGACCCTCGGAATCGCCGTCGCGTTCATGCTCAGTTCGTCGAGGCCGAACCCCAGCAGGAGGTAGGAGTAAAGCGGTTCGCCCGCCATCTCGCCGCACATCGACACCGGGATTCCCGCGTCGTGCCCCGCCTCGACGATCCGGCGGATGAGCCGGAGAATCGCCGGGTGGAGCGGTTCGTAGAGGTAGGAGACGTGCTCGTTGATCCGGTCGATCGCCAGCGCGTACTGGATGAGGTCGTTCGTGCCGATGCTGAAGAACTTGACCTCGCGCGCGAGGAGGTCGGCCACGACCGCGGCCGACGGGATCTCGACCATGATGCCGATCTGGATCTCCTTGTCGTAGGGCTGCCTGCGTTTCTTGAGTTCGGCCTTGGCTTCCTCGACGACCGCCAGCGCCGAGCGCAGTTCGCCGATGCCCGAGATCATCGGGAACATCATGCGAACCTTGCCGTGGACCGACGCCCGAAGGATCGCGCGAAGCTGCGCCTTGAAGATGTCCCGCTCCTTGAGGCAGAAACGGATTGCGCGAAGGCCCATGGCGGGATTCATCTCGTCGGCCAGTTCGATCTGGGACGCGAACTTGTCGCCCCCCAGGTCGAAGGTGCGGATCGTGACGGGGTGCTGGCCGAACCGCTCGGCAACGAGCTTGTACGTCTGGTAATGCTCTTCCTCGGACGGCAGGTCCTTGCGGTTGAGAAAGAGGAACTCGGTCCGGTAGAGACCGATGCCGTCCGCGCCGCTCCGCAGCGCGATGTCGGTTTCCTCGGGAAACTCGATGTTGGCATGCAGCTTGAGCGTCTTGTTGTCCCTCGTGATCGCGGGAAGACGGGCGAATTTCGCGAGGTCGCGGATCTTGTGGCCGTAGGCCTTGCGTTTGTCCTGGTACTCGCGCACCTTTTCGGGGGTCGGCCGAAGGATGACGACGCCGGCCTCGCCGTCGAGGATGACGCCGTCGCCCGGGACGTATTCCTCGGTCACCTTCTCGAGTCCGACCACCGCGGGGATGCCGAGCGAGCGGGCGGTGATGGCCGTATGGGAGGTCTTGCTGCCGACGTCGGTCGCGAATCCCAGGACCGAACTGTTGAGGATCTGGGCCGTGTCGGCCGGGGAAAGGTCGTGCGCGATCACGACCACCGGTTCCTTGATGGAGGCGATCGAGTCGACCGGATTGCCGGCCAGGTTCTCGAGCACGCGGTGCCCGATCTGGCGGACGTCGTTGGCGCGCTCCCGCAGATAGGGATCCTCGATGCGGTGGAACGACTCGAGCAGGTTCTGGAGCACCTTGTTGAATGCCCAGTCGGCCTTGTACTGGTTTTCGCGGATGAGCCTGACCGTCTGGTCGACGACCATCGAGTCGTCGAGCAGCGCAAGGTGGACCGTCAGGATCTGGTAATGATCGGACTCGGGATCGCGGACGCTGTCGCGGATCGCGTTGAGCTGCTCCTTGGAGCGCGCCAGCGCGCGATGGAAAGCGGCGACTTCCTCGTCGAGTTTCTCCCGGGAGACGGTCGAGTGAACCGAGCGGGGGAGCGCCCGGCTCAGGAAAAAGCCCTTCCCGATAGCGATTCCGCCGGAAGCGGGTATGCCGTGGAGAATCTGCATCTTGGGATGCGGGATTTCGGCCGCCACCGTCACTCCTCCCCGAATTTCGCCAGGATCAGTTCGCCGATCGCCTCGACCGCCTCGGCGGCGTCGATCCCGTCGGCCTTGATCGTGACGGTCGTGTTCATGGGCGCCGCCAGCATCAGGACGCCCATGATGCTCTTGGCGTTGACCTCCATCTCGTCGCGTGCGATCCGGATGTCGCTTCCGAACCGGTTGGCGATCCGGACCAGTTGGGCGGCGGCGCGCGCGTGCAGACCCAGCTTGTTGGTGATACCGAAGCTGCGCTCGAGCGGTTGTGTTCCGGTTTCCATGCGCGTCTCCCTTTTCTCTCTCGAACCCGCTTCGGCGATCAGCGCGGGAAAAGCAGCAGGCCGACGATCAAAAGCAGCAAAAGCAGTTCGGAAGGCGACACCGCCTTCCGGAACATCATCGTGAACAGGTTCGCCAGCAGCGCGGCCGCGGCGAAATAGAGGGCGGCAGTCCCCCAGGACACCCCGGCGGCGAGCGCGTGCCACACGGCCATGGCGCCGTATATTCCACCGAGAACGGCCGCGACGGTCTTGCGGTCCTCGGTTCGCAACTTGAAACCCGCCCCCTTGAGGAACGTCATCGCTTTTTCCTGGCCTTCCATCCCGGCCGCGAACCCCCTGGAACGAACCACCAGGTGGGGGAAATTGTAGATCAGGAGCAGCACCGAGATCCCCAGCAGCGGATGGACGAACGAGAGGATCGCCCCGGCCACGGACGCCAGCGGCTTGAGAGCCCCCCAGAAATAGGCATCCCCGATCGCACCGATCGACCCCATGAGCCCGACCTTGAAGGTGCCGATGGCCCTCGGGTCTTCCTCGCCCGCCGCCACCCGCTCTTCCATGCGGACCGCGGCTCCCAGGATCACGCTTCCCATCGCCGGCTGCGTATTGAAGAATTCCAGGTGGCGCTTGATCGCTTTCGTCAGATCCTCGGGCCGCCCCGCGTAAAGGTGGACGAGCGCCGGAAGGATGCTGTACGCGAAGCCGACGTTCTGCATGCCTTCGTAATTCCAGCAGCCCTGGACCAGGAATTGCCTGCGCCAGACCGCGCGACGCACCGACGCGGGGAGGAATCCGCCGCTCAACGCAGGCCCCAGTTCCAGGCAAGCGAGACGCCGAAGGCGATCGCCATCGCGATGTAGAAGAAAACCGCGCTCCGCTCGCTCCGGCTGCAGGAAAGCACGGAAGCGGCGCCCAACAGCGGAAGCAGCGGGAACAGCTGCGCGAATCCCGTTCGCTCCCCCGTCGTAAACATTCCGGGCAGCCAACGGCCGGCCAGCACGCCGAGGCCGGAGAAACCGACTGCAAGCGCGACGCCGACCGCACCGAAAAGCGTGACTCCCGCGAGGAGGCCATGGTCGACGGCGGCGATGTCGCCCCGGTCGACGGCGGCGATGGTCACCTGGGCGATGCGGCAATTGATCCGACGGACGAAGCGATCCGCGACCTTGCCCGCCTCGGCGCAAAGGACCGACAAAAGAAGCAGCGCGGTCACGACCGCGTAATCGATCGGCGCGCCTGCCGGCACCGCCGTGGCCGCGCCCGCCCCCGCGAAGATGGCCGCACCCGTGTCGTCGGGCGGAATGGACGCGCCTACGGGCAACCGCGCGATGTAGAGCAGTTCGATGACGGCGCCCGCCACGGCGCCCGCCGCGAAGTTGCCGAACAGGGCACCCGCGATGCTGCCTGCGATCAGGGGACGATGCAGCATGACCTGAAAGGCCGCAGTGCGGTCGAGGTAGCAGATTCCGCCCAGGAGGCCGGCCATGAGGAATCGAAGCGCCATCAGAATTCGAAGCCTCCGCCGCCGACGGACTTGCCGGGCTCGAACGGCGTGCCGCGGACCTCGACCTGGACGCCCTGCCGCTGCAGCGCGTCGACCGATTCGTAGTCTTCGGGGGCGAAAAACACCGACGGGGTAATCTCGACGCGTCCCGCCCCGAAATGGAGGTTGCCGATGTTGAGGGCGTCGAAGCGAACTCCCCTGGCCAGCACGCGCGCCGCGTCGGCGGGCGTCGCGCAAAGGAGGATGGCCCTCTCCGCGCGGCGATCGATTTCGGTCACCGCGGCCGATACCTCGTCGAGCGTGCAGAACACGATCCGAAGCGACGGATTCCCGGCGAGTTCCATCACCGAGCGGAGAAAGGGATTGGCGGCCAGATCGTCGTTGACCACGAGCAGGCAGTTCGCCTTGACGTGCGGCACCCACCCTTCCACGACCTGGCCGTGGATGAGCCGGGAATCGACGCGAACCAGAGCCAGCGGCATCGTTATTTCTTCTCTGCCTTCTTGCGGAGCATTTCGCCCGGGATCGTGATGCCGCGCTGGCCGCAATCGGCCAGGTGGCGGGCGAGGTCGGGAAGCGCCATCGTCTGCCGCGCCATCGGGAACTTGACGATCATCGGAAGGTTGACGCCGGTCACCACTTCGACCTGGCCCGTGCCCAGGTAGGAGAGCCCGATATTGGACGGCGTGCCGCCGAACATGTCGGTAAGCAGCAGCACCCCCTTGCCGTGATCGACGGCGCGGATCGCGCTTTCGACCTTGCCGCTGATTTCGTCCATGCCCATTTTGGGGTCGATGTCGACCGCAACCGAATTGTCGATCTTTCCGACGATGATCTCGCCCGCCCCAAGCAGTTCCGAGGCGAAACGACCGTGCGATACCAGGACGATACCGATCATGTGGCACTCCTGCCCGGCGATGCCGCCTGGGCCACGTCTCGATGGACGACGACGGCCGCATCGTCTGGGGACAGCCGTCGCGGGGGGGGGGGGGGGGGCGGGGGGGGGCGCG
>JANXPS010000022.1 GCA_025357175.1 Deltaproteobacteria bacterium
CGCTCGTCGCAATGCCCCTCGATGATGAGTTTGTACTTAGGGTTGTTTTTCAGATAACTCGCAACGATCATCAAGACGGGTTTTGCGTCTTCCCTGACAATCGATTCATCGAAGTCGAAGTATATGTTCTCGAACGAGCCCTCGTTCTTCTGGATGGTGGGTACAGGGGCCGGACGAAACGGCGCGGGCTGGTCGGCGGCTCCGGAAGGAATGGCGGCAGGTGCCGGTTCTGCTCCTGGAGGCGTCTTGCCGGGCGTTGTTGCCGTTCCGGGGGCCGAAGAGGAGGGGACTGCCGTCCCTTCTTTATCACCGGGTCCCGCTGTCGAGGATATTCCTTCGGGTGATGCCTGCTTGCATCCCTTCATTTTTTCAAGCAGCGCATCGACGGCCTTTTCGGCCTCGATCAGCGCTTCGTTGCTCTTTTCAAATGATTCCGTCGACTCGTGCTGGGCGTGTTCGAGCGCGACCTTGGCCTGGGCAAGCTCCTTTGGAGCGCATTCCCTGGCCCCGGCGCCTTCGGCCTGGGCAATCTTCTTTGCCAGCGTGTCGAGGCGGTCCGCCTCACCCCGGGTGAGTTGACGCTTTGCGCAACCGGAGGCCAAAAGGCTGCCGACCAGCAGGAAAGCGAAAAGCAGTTGGACGATGTTGCGGGCCTTCATCATCGATTGCCTCCCTTGGACTTGACAATTGCCTCGCCGGAAAAATTCCCGGATTTCCGGGCGAAATCACGGGCCTCATCCCCGTCGCCCTCACCGGCTTCCTGTTCGGCCCGATTAAGGTACGATTCGGCCATGTGATACTCGTAGGGAGCCTTCACTTCCGCTCCGGCAGCCTTGGACCGATCAAAGGACTCCCGGGCGCTTCGCAATGCTTCGCTGGTGGCGCAGCCGGAAAGCAGCACGAATGCCAGCAGGAATGACAGGATCCATGGCAGCAAGGTCCGTCTCATCGATACCTCCTTGTTGATGTGGGTTTGATAGGAATACTGTTTACACCTTTTTGCTCCGCTAAGGGTATCAAAAAAAGCCAACGGCTCCAAATGGAAGTCGATCCGCGTTGAACAGCCTTCAAGAACCGAAACAAATGGCGGTTTATTGGAGGGACTCGCCCCCCCATTGGAGGGGTGCTTTTCCCGTTTCTCCTTGACATCCGGGAGGGGGTTGGTTAGTTTATCGGTGGTTTCGGGGACACCCTTCCCGGTCCAAACACGGGTTTACTCCTAGTAATCCAGGCGCTTCCCAACATTTTCAGGAGGTCGCGGATGGTCCGCACGAAAATCACTGTCATCGGCGGCGGCAACGTTGGGGCCACGACCGCCCAGAGGCTGGCCGAAAAAGATTTCTGCGATGTCGTCCTGGTCGATATCGTCGAAGGCATGCCCCAGGGCAAAGCGCTCGACATCATGCAGTCGGGGCCCATATGCGGTTACGACAGCCGGGTCACCGGTACCAACAATTACGACGAAACCATCGGTTCCGCCATCGTCATCGTCACCTCAGGTCTACCACGCAAACCCGGTATGAGCCGCGACGACCTCCTGAAGGTCAACGCCGGCATCGTCCAGGAAGTTACCCGCAGGGCGCTGACGAAATCGCCCGGAGCGATTCTGATCATCGTATCCAACCCCCTCGACGCGATGACCTATGTTGCTTCAAAAGTCGCCGCGCGCGAGTTCGGGTATACTCCCTCAGACATACGGCAAAAGATCATGGGAATGGCCGGCGTCCTCGATTCGGCGCGGTTCCGCACATTCATCGCGATGGAACTCGGCGTTCCGGTCAGCGATGTCGACGCCATGACTCTGGGAGGGCACGGCGACAGCATGGTGCCGCTGGTTCGGCAGGCCACCGTCAAGGGAATCCCCGTTTCTCGATTGATGACTCCCGACAGGATCGATGCGATCGTCGAACGCACGGCGAAGGGTGGGGCTGAAATTGTTTCCCTTCTCAAGACCGGTTCGGCATATTACGCTCCCTCGGCCTCGACCGTGCTCATGGTTGAATCGATCGTGTTCGACAAGAAGACGGTCCTCCCTTGCGCCGTTCTTTCAAGCGGCGAATACCAGGGTTGCGAGGGGCTGTTTGTCGGGCTTCCCGCCAGGCTGGGTGCCGCGGGCGTCGAGGAAGTTCTCAAGTTCGATCTTTCCGGATCCGAGTCGGCCATGCTCCTGAAATCCGCCGCGGACGTGAAGGATCTTTGCGGAGCGGTCGATCGCCTCGGGTTCTAGCACGGCAGCAGCAAGCAGCATTCTAACTGGAAGGAGATTCGCTGAATGAACATCCACGAGTTTCAGGCCAAGGAACTTCTGGCGAAGTACGGGGTTGCGGTCCCGAAAGGGGCGGTTGCCGATACATCCATCGACGCGGAAGCGGTCGCCAAGGAACTTGGCGGTACAGTCGTGGTCAAGGCCCAGATACACGCCGGTGGGCGTGGCAAGGGAGGCGGGGTCAAGGTTGCGAGAAACCCGGCCGAAGCACGCGATTTTGCTGCGCAGATTCTGGGGATGCAACTGGTCACGCACCAGACCGGGCCCGAGGGACAGCGGGTCAAGCGTATCCTGGTCGAGGCGGCGAGCCGTATCAAGAAAGAACTTTATCTGGGATTCGTCGTCGACCGGGCTTCCGGCAAGGTCGCCGTCATGGCTTCCACCGAGGGCGGCATGGACATCGAAAAAGTCGCCGCCGAAACTCCCGAAAGAATCCTGACCGAGATCGTAGACCCCGTCATGGGCCTCATGCCGTACCAGGCGCGCAAACTCGCATTCGGCATCGGCATTCCCGCCGAACTGACCACCAAGTTCGGCCTGATCGTCGCCGGCGTTTATAAGGCCTTCGTGGAAAACGACTGTTCCCTTGTCGAAATCAATCCGCTTGTTCTCACCGAGGAAGGCAAGCTTATCGCCCTCGATGCCAAGATGAACTTCGACGGCAATGCGTTGTTCCGGCACAAGCAGATCCAGGAACTTAGAGACTTCGACGAAGAAGATCCGGCCGAAGTCGAAGCTTCCAAATACGGCATCTCCTACATCGCCCTCGACGGGAACATCGGCTGCATGGTCAACGGCGCCGGCCTCGCCATGGCGACGCTCGACATGATCAAGATTTCGGGCGGGTCGCCTGCCAACTTCCTCGACGTCGGGGGCGGCGCCAATACCGAGACGGTCACGAACGCTTTTCGCCTGATCCTTTCCGATTCCAAGGTCAAAGGCATTCTCGTCAATATCTTCGGCGGCATCATGAAGTGCGACGTGATCGCCCAAGGCGTCGTCACGGCCGCCCAGTCGCTCGGGCTCGCCGTCCCGCTCGTCGTCCGGATGGAAGGCACCAACGTCGACCTCGGACGTGAAATCCTGGCCAAGTCCGGCCTGAATATCATCAATGCAGCCGACATCCGCGAGGCCGCCGAACAGATCGTGGCGGCCATCGCCCCGTCGGCTTGAGAGGGGAAAAATCATGAGCGTTTGGATCGATAAAAATACCCGCCTGCTGATCCAGGGGATCACGGGCGCCGTGGGTTCCTTCCACTGCAAGCAGATGATCGAATACGGCACCAATGTCGTCGCCGGCGTGACGCCCGGCAAATGGGGAACCGACATCGCAGGGGTCCCGGTCTTCAACACCGTCAAGGATGCCGTCAAGGTCACCGAGGCCAATGCGACGGTCGTCTATGTTCCGCCTCCATTCGCTGCCGACGCGATCTGCGAGGCGGTCGATGCAGAGCTCCCGCTGATCGTCGCCATCACCGAAGGCGTGCCCATCCTCGATATGGTTCGCGTCCGCCGGTACATGGAAGGGAAAAAATCCCGCCTGATAGGACCCAACTGTCCAGGAATCATTACGCCAGGTGAATGCAAGATTGGTATAATGCCTGGATATATCCACAAGCCCGGCACCGTCGGCATCGTCTCCCGCTCCGGGACGCTCACCTATGGCGCCGTGTGGCAGACCACCAAGCTCGGGCTGGGGCAGTCGACTTGCATCGGCATCGGTGGCGATCCGGTCAATGGGACCAACTTCATCGATTGCCTCGCGGCGTTCGAGGAAGACCCGAAAACGGAGTCGATCATCATGATCGGAGAAATCGGGGGAACGGCCGAGGAAGAAGCGGCCGCCTTCGTGAAGGCAAACATGAAGAAGCCGGTCTGCGGTTTCATCGCGGGCCAGACGGCCCCTCCGGGGCGCCGCATGGGTCACGCCGGTGCGATCATATCCGGCGGCAAGGGGACCGCGGCCGAAAAATTCGACGCGTTCCGGGCAGCCGGCATCACAGTCATCGATACGCCGGCCGACATCGGGTCGACGCTCGCGAAACGGCTTGGCAAGTAAACAGATCGATCAACACTCCAAGGGAAGGAAAGGATCAATGGCACAAGAAGCAGCAGCAGAAAAGATCGAATCGACCGAGAACCAGAAGGTCAAGATCAGCATCATCCCCCGTTATTGCAAAGGGTGCGAAATCTGCCCCAAGCTTTGCCCGACGGGTGTGCTCGGAATGGAAATGTTCAAGGTGAAAGTAATCGACATCGACAAGTGCACCGCCTGCGGCGCCTGCGAGCTCCGCTGCCCCGACTTCGCGATTTTCATCGAAAAGAAATAGCGACACAAAAGACAAGCTAAAGGAGAGAAACGGTGAGCAAGACCAAACTGCTCCAGGGTAACGAAGCGTGCGCAGAAGGCGCGCTTTACGCGGGATGCAACTTTTTCGCAGGCTATCCGATCACCCCGTCAACCGAGGTGTCGGAGTACCTGTCCAGAGAACTCCCGAAAACCGGCGGTGCCTTTATCCAGATGGAAGACGAGATCGCGGCCATGGGCGCGGTCATCGGCGGTGCCCTCGCGGGTGGCAAGGCGCTGACGGCCACTTCCGGTCCCGGCTTTTCGCTCAAGCAGGAAAACCTCGGCTACGCGATGCTGACCGAAATCCCCTGCGTCGTCCTCAACGTCATGCGCGGCGGACCCTCCACGGGCGTTCCGACCGGTCCCAGCCAGAGCGACATCATGCAGTGCAAGTGGGGCACGCACGGCGATCACCCGGTCATCTGCCTCACGCCCGGTTACGTGCAGGAGATTTTCGAGGAGACGATCCGCGCGTTCAACCTTTCCGAGAAGTACCGCACCCCCGTCATCATCGCCTACGACGAGATCATCGGCCACATGCGTGAACGCGTGGACATCCCCGACGCGGGCGTCCTTCCGGTCATCAACCGGACCAAGCCGCCCAAGGGACTCGACAAGTACCTGCCCTACGACGACAGCCAGGGCGACGTCCCCCCGATGGCCAACTTCTTCGAGGGTTACCGATATCACGTAACCGGCCTCAACCATGCGCCCGACGGCTTTCCGGTCAACGCATCTCCGCGCATCCATACCGACGAAGAGCGCCTGATTCGCAAGATCGAAGGCAACCGCAAGGACATCTGCAAGAACGAAAGCTACAAGCTCGAGGATGCCGAGATCGCGATCTTCGCCTACGGAGCCCCCGCGCGCGCCGCAAAAGACGCGATCGATGCCGCCCGTGCCGAAGGCATCAAGGTCGGCCTCTTCCGTCCGCTGACC
>JANXPS010000025.1 GCA_025357175.1 Deltaproteobacteria bacterium
TGTTGCCCGCGATCCCGAACTGGAAGGTCGGCACGGCGCCCGACGCCAGCGTCGAGAGCGATTGGTTGAGGACGTTTCCGCCCGAAAGCGAGCCGGTGAGGTCGCGGAAGCCTCCGAGGCCCGGGGCCGCCGTCCAGTCGACGCCGTACTGCATCTGGTCGTCGAGCGTCACCTCGAATATCTTCGCCTCGATCACGACGCCGGCCCGCGCCCGCGCCTCGAGCACCTTGAGGTATCCGCCGATCCGGTCGAGGTTCGCGGGAAAATCGGTCGCCATCACGGTGCCGGCCGCCCGGTTCACGACGACCTTCGCGTCGCCGCCGGAAAGAAGCGTGGTCAACTCCTCGGCCAGGCCGCCCCAGAAGTCGAATTTTTCCTCGGTCTGGATGCTGTTCGTGCTCTGGCTCTCGCCGCCACCGCCGCCGCTGCCGCCGGACGAGCTGCCGCCCCCCCCGCCCCCGGCGGACGTCGACGCGGAGATCGTTCCCGCGCCCGTCCTCGAAGTCAGCACGTAATCGACCCGGAAAACGCGGGTGACCCGCTTCTCGGGGAGGATGCGCACGGTCCTGCCCGCGAACTCGGCCCGGCAGCCGAGCATCAGGCACGCCTCCTCGATGACCTCGGCGGCGGTCGCCTCCTTGATATCGAGCGTCAGCGTGCCCGTCACATCGGGCGACAGGACGAGGTTGATCTCGTTTTCCCTCGCGAGCGACAGGAACAGTTCGCGCGCCTCGGCGCCGTTCAGCGCCAGCGTGTAGCGGCGCGAAGGCTTCCTGAAATCCTCGGAGGCCTCCCGCTTCGCCTCGACCGCATCCATCGGGGCGTCGGGCATGGGCAGCGCCGCGGGCGCGGCCTCGCGGGCGACCGTCACTCGGGGGGGCGTCTCCTTGCGAATCGACTGGGGCCTCGCGCATCCGGCCACCCCCAGCGCGATCACGACGCACGCCATCGGCAGAGTTCTCACGGCTTCCCTCCATTGTCGGGCCTGAAAATATCGATCGTACGCCGTTCGCTCCCTTTTCGCAGCGACACCGCGTACGGCGTCACGCGGAAGACCGTCCAGTCGGCCACCTGGTCGCCGGGGGCCACCGTCCGGTTTCCGAAGATCGCGAGCGACCTCCCTCCGCAAAGCACCGTGCCGCGGAGAACCGGCAGCGCCTCGGCCACCGCTTCGGCCGCCTCCCCGGGAGAACGGTCACCTCCCGCCGGGGCCGGGATGTGCGCGGGTTCGACCGCCGCGCCCTTCGCGCCAAATCCCGGAACGATGATCGTCGGGAACTCGTCGCCGCCGCCCGCGTGCGCGGCGCCCGGCTTGGGCGGGCCGATGAACGGATTGCGTTCCCAGTTCCAGGCGACATCGGCCCTGGGAAGAGCCGCCGCCTGGGCGTTGTCTGAGGGCGGAGAGGAGAACGCCCCGTTCGGGCGCGCCGCGCCATCTCCGCCCTGTCCTGCGGGGGTCGTCGCCAGGGCGCCGTTGTCGACCGCCGCGGGGGCGGCGGGAGGTTTTCCGGTGTGGACCACCCGATAGGCCACGAACAACAGGGCCATGGCGGCCAGCCCACCGGCCACCCGCTTGTCCCTCATCATTTCCCGCAGCGGCATCAAGGCTTGCCCCGATAATAGGCGGATATCGACAGCTTCGCCTCCATGACGCCGTCGTCGTCCCTGACCTGGAGCGCGCGCAGGGCGACCAGGCGCCGAAGGCGCGGCAACTCTTCGAGGAAGCCCGAAAGGTCCCGATAGGACGACCGGAAGACGAGCTCGTATTTGAGTTCGGTCGGGCCGGCCACGTTGTCCTGCGAAGCCGCATCTCCCGCGAGCGCGGCCGCCATCGGGGTGGACTGCCCGCCGCCTTCCGCGGGCACGGTCAGCCGGAAGCCGGTCAGTCCGTGGCGGACGGCCTGCGCGCCGATCTCGGACATCAACGCGTCGGCCATCGGGGACGCGGGCACCCGCTCGTCCCACTTTCGGACGGTGGCCTCCCACTGCTGCGCCTCCCCCCCCTTCGACCGGCGCATCTCGGCCCACATCCGCACCGACTCGGCCATCGCATCCTGGCGGGCGGTCACCTCGGTCTTGAGGCGCTTGAGCTCGGCGATCGCGGGCGCGTAGACCAGGAACCATGCCAGCGCGCAGGCCGCCACGAGGCCCAGCATCAGGTAGCCGATCTCCTTCTTCCTGATCCCGTCCAGGAGCGCCATGGCTAAGTGTTCCCTTTCATAATTACGGCGACACTTCGGGTTTCGGTATGCACCGAGAACGGCGATGCGCCGGCTCGGCAAGGCGCGCAACGCAGCTGAGACGGATGCAGCGGCGTTCGAATGCAGCCGTAATTATGAAAGGGGGCACTCAGCCCTCGCCCGCGAGCGTGAAGGATACGAGAAACTCCTGTTCGTATCCCTTGCCCTCTTCCTTGCGGACCGGCCGGATCTCGACCGGCGCGTACGCCATCCCGAGCATCGGGGCCCTGCCCTGGATCCCGGAGAGAAAAACCCCGAGCCGCTCCTGGACCTGCGCCGGATCCTTGCCCCTGGAAACAGCGCGAAGCGTTCCGGCGTAGCGGTCCCCCGAACGGTCCAGCGAAAGCAACGTGAAGGAAACCTCTTTCGGAGCCGATGCCCCCAGCGCCGCGAACAAGCCGTTCCAGCGCGTGAACGGCGTCGCCATCTCCTTTTCGGCCTTCGAGACGTCGGCGACAGTCTTTCGCAGTTCGGACCAGCGGACGAAATCGGCTTCCATGCCGGAATTGCGGCCGGCGCCGGAATCGAACTGGACCAGCAGGTCGCGGTAGCGCCCCTGCGCGTTGCGGAAGCCCATGAAAAGCGCCACGTTCGCGGCGAGAAACAGGACGCCCGCCGCGACGAGCGCCGCGTAGCTCTTGCGCCGCTTCCGTCGCCGCAGGTAATCCTCGGGCAGCAGGTTGATCTGCTCGGCCGTCTGCATGGCGACCGCGAGGCCGACCGGCACGCCGAACTCTGCAGGCGACACGCCGAACCTGTCGAGGCCGACCGATGCGCTCCCCGCCGGATGCGGCTCGATCGCGAACTTGAGCCGCTCGCCGATCAGCCGCTCGATCGTCGGCGTAGGGGGAATTCCGCTCCAGTAAAGCTTCGTGATCGACCCGCCCCGGGAGAGCTGCCGGAAATAGAGAAGCGACCGGGTCAGCTCGGTGACGAGCCGTTCGGCGATCGCCTCGTCTTCGGGCGTCGACGCGAGCGGGACCGGCTCGTAAGGCGATGGGGTGGATTCCGTCGGGGTCCCTCCCCCGAGATCGAGGTTGCCGTAGTCGGGCACTTCGGGCACGGGGGGCGCGGCGGCCTGGCCGGTGGGCATCTCGACGGGAAACTCCCGCGCGAATCGCAGTTGCCCCGCGTTGGACACCCCGATCACGCACCGGTTGCTCTCGGCGTGGAGAAATCCGGCCAGGTTGTCCCTGGCCTCGACGGGGTGAAGCACCGCCAGGGCGAGCGGGACGGTCGCGACGCGTGCGGGCGAGACGCCGGCTTCGACCAGCATGTAGATGAGCCGCTTGACCTCGAACTCGGGGACGAAGGCGGTCAGGATCTCGTGCCGCTCGACGTTCTGCTCGATCACCTTGCCGAGGAACTCGCCGGCGACGCGCATCTCCCCGACGGGCGTGGTGATCTCCTGGGCCACCTTGCCGCGCAGCAGCTCCTCGCGGTTCTCGGCGGCGACCGGGGGGATCGCGTAGATGCGGTGCTCGATGACCGGGCCGGAATAGCTGATGAGCACCCGCTTCGCGACGAAGCCCTTCGCCTCGAGGAAATCCTTGAGGAACTTGCCGACGACGTTGGGCTCGCCGCTCGGCCGCTCGACGGCGGCGGCGTTGGTCACCTGGAGCGGCTTCGAGTTCGGGATGAACTCGACCACCCGGATTTCCCGGGCGGCGAACTCGATCGCCAGCATGCGTCCCTTGGTCGGAAGTGGAATCATCGCCTCATCTCAAATACAGGTTCAGGACGGTCTGCTGGTTGTTGGACGGCACCGCTATGATCGCCTGTCCCGAGGTTGCCGTCCGCCCCGGCAGGGTGCACGCCCCCACGACGGCGTGCATGCCCGCCGGCATCGGGCCGAACTGATAAGGCGGGCTCGCCGCCGGCGCGCTCAGCACCAGATTTCCCTGCGCACCGTTGTTGGCATAGTAGACCGTGACCGATGCCACGATGCCGGGATAGGTGGCGACCTTCGGATTCGAAACGAACTGGGCCACCGTGCAGTCCCATGCGAACACGTTGACCAGAAGCCGTCCGTTGATGTTTACCGGGGCCGACGGTGCCGGCAGAAAGAGAATGTCGTCGGCGGAGCCGGCCACCCTGTCGGCCCCGACGCTGTAGATCTGCCCGGCGAGCAGCGCAGGGTAGTTCCCCGTGTCCGGCACCACCGCCAGCGCGGTCGGCGCCGGCCCGTAGCGGAGCGGACGTCCCCAACCATCGTTCATGACCCCCGCGGCGTCGAACCCCGAGGTGACGTAAGGCCCGTTCCAGCCGATCAGGACACCGAGCTGCCCGGCAACCGAGGCGGGCTGCGCCGCTCTCGTGTTGAGCTGCGTCAACGCCGTGGTGGCCGTGCCGGTGGGCAACCGCCCCATGTCGCCGACGAATCCGTACGTCCCCGTCGCGGGATCGCCCACGATCGCCTTGTTGATGTCCTGCATCCGCTGCCGGGTCGAAGTCTCGCGCGCCGAGTCGAGCATCTTGGACGCGAACGGCACCGCCATCGACGCCAGGATCGAGATGACCGCGATGACGACGACGATCTCGACCAGCGTGAAGCCGGACTGCCCTTTTCCTGTGGTTGTTTTCGGCATCTTCGCTATTTCCCCATCGACCCGACCATTTTATAGAGCGCGAGGAAAAAGGCGAGCGCCGCGCCGAGGACGATGACGGCCAGGATGAGGATCATCAGCGGCTCGAGCACCGCGAACGTCTTCTTGAGCAACTTGGGCACTTCCCGGTCGTAGAACTCGGAGACGTTTTCCAGGCACCCGTCGAGGTTGCCCGTGGACTCGCCCGCGGAAATCATGCGGAGCACCATCGGCGGGAATTCCCCCGACTTGCGAAGCGACACGGAGAGGCTGCCCCCCGCCATCAGGTCGTCGCGCGACTCGTGGATGACCCGGGCGATCACCTTGTTGCCGACCAGCTTCTCGACGATGAACAGCGCATGCGTCATTTCGACGCCTGCGCGGAAGAGCGAGGCGAGGTAGTGGCAGAACTGGCTGATCTCGATGGCGCGGATCACGTTTCCCATCAGCGGGATCTTGAGCTTCCAGCCGTCGGTCGCAAGGCGCCCCGACTCGGTCTTCCGGTAGTAGCGGTAGGCGAAGACCACCGCAACGATGGAGAGGACCAGGTAGACGCCGTAATCCCGGAAAAACACGCTGATCGCGATGACCACGCGCGTGGGAGCGGGAAGCTCGATGTTGGCGCCCTTGAAGATCATCAGGAAGCGCGGGAAGACGAAGGAGAACAGGATGAAGATGAGGCCTCCGACCGCGGAGAGCAGCGTCGCCGGATAGTAGGTCGCCTGCTTGATCATGCCGGACAGCTCTTCCTGCCAGGTGAGGAACTTGCTCAAGTCCTCGAGCACCGTGTCGAGGTTGCCGGTCGTCTCGCCCGCCCGGAGGATGTTCGAGAAGATCTCGGGAAAGACGCGGGGATGCAGCGCGAACGAGTCGGACAGCGTGGCGCCCGACTGCAGGTTGCGCCGGATGTCCTGCAGCACGTCCTTGAACTCGGGATTCTCGGTCTGCTCGGCCAGGTCGCCCAGCGCCGACACCAGCGGCACGCCCGCCCCGATCAGCGTCTTGAAGTGGAAGGTGAACTGGATGAGATCCTCCCGCTTGATCTTCTTGCGGAAGGCGCCGCCCGTACCGTCGCCCGCCCGCTCCTTCGCCTTGATCAGGTAGAGCGACATGCCGGCGAGCGCGGTCCGAAGCCCGTTTTCGTCGGGCGCCATGAGCGCGCCCTGCACCTTCTTCCCGTAGTCGTCGATCGCCTCGTAGGCGTAGCGCGGCATGGTTAACCCGCTTTTCTCGCCACCCAGCTACTGCGGCGGCGGATATGGGCATATCTACTGCGTTCCACTCGTTCGTTCTCCTCGACGTACTGTCAAGTACGCCTGCGTCGCCCTCACTTCGTGCGCCTTGTATCTACGCCCATCTCCACCGCCTCGTAACGCAGCGTGGCGAGAAAAGCGGGTTCCTACGACGTCCTGAGCGCTTCTTCGAGCGTGGTCCGGCCGCCGAGCGCCTTCGAGATCGCGTCGCGCCGCATCGTGATCATTCCCTCGCGAACGGCGATCTCCTGGATCTCCGAGCTGTTGCACTGTTTCATCACGAGCGCCGTGATGTCGGGGGAGACCTCGAGGATCTCGTGGATGCCGACGCGCCCCTTGTACCCGGTCTTGCCGCATGTGTCGCAACCCTCCCCCATCAGGAAGGTCGCGGACGCGAGCTCGGCGGAGGAAAGCTGCGCCCGTTCGATCGCATCGGCGGTGGGGACGTAGGGCACCCGGCACGAGGAACAGGAGGTGCGCATCAGAAGCTGCCCGATGACCGCCCGCAGCGACGAGGCGACGAGGAACGGTTCCTGCCCCATGTTGACGAGGCGCGGGATGGCGCCCGACGCGTCGTTGGTGTGCAGCGTCGAGAAGACCAGGTGCCCCGTGAGCGCCGAGCGGATCGCCAGTTCGGCCGTCTCGCCATCGCGCATCTCGCCGACCAGGATGACGTCGGGGTCGTGACGCAGAATCGACCGCAGGCCGGCAGCGAAGGTCAGCCCCGCCTTCAGGTTGATCTGGCACTGCCGGATGATCGGCAGCTCGTATTCGACCGGGTCCTCCAGCGTGATGATGCTCCGGTCGAGCCCGTTGATGTAGGAAAGCGCCGAGTAGAGCGTCGTCGTCTTGCCCGAGCCGGTGGGGCCGCACACCAGGATGATGCCGTTGCGGCTTTCGAGCGCGGCCTGGAACACCTTGCTGTTGCGGTCGGAGAAGCCGAGCGATTCGAGGCCGATGACGACCTTGCTCTTGTCGAGGACGCGCAGAACCATGTTCTCGCCGTGGACGGTCGGCAGCGTGGACACGCGCAGGTCGATCTTTCGTTTGCCCACGTAGAAGTTGATCTTGCCGTCCTGCGGCAAGCGCGTCTCGGCGATGTTCAATCCGGAGAGGATCTTGACGCGCGCGGTGATCGCGGGCTGGAGTTCCTTGGGCAGCGAGGGGCCGGGGCGCAACTTGCCGTCGACGCGGAAGCGAATCCGGAAGACGCGCTCCTCGGGCTCGAAGTGGATGTCGGTGCCCCCTTCCTGCACCGCGGTCAGGAAGATCTGGTCGACCAGCCGGATGATGGGGGCGCCCGCCGCGAGGTCGGCCTCGGAGACGCGGCCGGCCTCGACCTGCCGGACGGATTTCTGGATGATCTCCTCGAGCGAGCCGCCGCCGACGTAGAACTGCTCGATGGCCGCGAGGACGTTCGACTCGGTGGAGGACACCACGTCG
>JANXPS010000026.1 GCA_025357175.1 Deltaproteobacteria bacterium
TGCCGGCGCTCCGGCCGGCGACATCGGTCGAGGCCTCGGCCACGATCGCCCTCATCGACCGGTTCCGGCGCGCAGCGGGGGACAACGACGGCGAACCGTTCGTGATGGCCGCCGACGAATATTACCTCCTTGCAGGCAAAACCGTGCCTGGCCGCTGCATATACGGCGGGTTCGCCCAGATCGAAAACGGCGTTGGACTTCTCCGCCGATTCCTCGACGAATCGTCCTCGCTGCTCCGCCGCAGGCATCTGGGGGGCGACGGAAGGGGAGGGACGGTCGTGACCGGGATCTCCCCGCAGGTCGCCGTTTCCGCCTTCCTGTCCGCGTATTCGAAGGCGACGGGAGGGCGCTTCGAGGCCGCAGCCGTGCCGAACCGCCTGATGGGACCGACCGTGACCGTGACGGGGCTTGTTTCGGGGGGGGATATCGTCCATGCCCTGAAGGGAAAACAGGTCGGCAGGCTTTTCGTTCCCTCCGTCATGCTTCGGGACGCCGGCGACATCTTTCTGGACGGGATGACGCCTGCCGAACTCTCACGTGCGCTCCTGACGGAAGTCGTCCTCTTCGAACCGACCCCGGCCGAGTTTCACGATGCGGTTTTTTCCGGAAATGCTCCATCTTTTCGTTGACATCTATGCCGTCAGCCGGTATATTTCTTCTTCTTGAGCATTCCGGGGGCGATTAGCTCAGTTGGTTAGAGTACCTGCTTGACATGCAGGGGGTCACTGGTTCAAATCCAGTATCGCCCACCATTTTCCTTCCCTGGTGCTACTGATTCCTACAAATCGATTGGTTCGGCAGGTTGATCCTATGACATTATTCGAACTCGCAAAGCAGCAGGGCAAAGCAAAGGTCGCCATCGCCGCCAAGGTCGACGGTGTCCTTGTCGACCTGTCTTCTCAAGCACCCGGGAACGCCGACGGGATCGAGTGGGTCACGCCCGGCACACCCGATGGGGTCGAGATCATCCGGCACAGCACCGCCCACGTCATGGCCGCCGCCGTCAAGGCGCTCTTTCCCCAGGCCCGCATCACGATCGGCCCATCCATCGAAAACGGTTTCTACTACGACTTCGATATCGACGTCCCCTTTACAGCCGATGACCTTCTGCGCATCGAAGCCAAGATGGGGGAACTGGTCAAGGCCGATCTTCCGTTCGTCCGGGACGACCTGGGCAAGGACGCCGCACGCACGCTGTTTCCCGGGGAACCCTACAAGATCGAACTGATCGCCGACATTCCCGACGCTACCGTTTCGCTCTATAAAATGGGCGATTTTCTCGACCTGTGCCGCGGACCCCATGTCCCGAGCACGGCAAAGATCGGCGCATACAAGCTCATGACCACCGCGGGCGCCTATTGGCGGGGCGACTCATCCAACAAGATGCTCACGCGCATCTACGGCATCGCATTCGCTTCCAAAAAGGATCTCGACGAACACCTGCGGTTCCTCGAAGAGGTCAAGAAACGCGACCATCGCAAGATCGGAAAAGAGCTCGACCTGTTCAGCATCAACGACGAGATCGGCCCCGGTCTCATCCTCTGGCACCCCAAGGGCGCGACGGTCCGCAATGTCATCGAAGACTTCTGGCGAGCCAGGCATGCGTCCTCCGGATACGACCTGGTCTTTTCCCCGCACATCGCCCGGCAAGACCTCTGGCGCACCAGCGGCCATCTCGACTTCTACCGGGCCGGAATGTACTCGGGCATCGAGGTCGAAGGGCAGGACTACCAGCTAAAGCCGATGAATTGCCCGTTCCACATCCAGATTTTCAACTCCGGCCTTCGCTCCTACCGCGACCTGCCGATCCGGTACGCCGAACTCGGAACCGTCTATCGCTACGAGCCGTCCGGCACGCTGCACGGTTTGCTGCGCGTTCGCGGCTTCACGCAGGACGACGCCCATATCTTCATGCGGCCCGACCAGCTCGACGAAGAGATTTTCAAGGTGCTCGACTTCACGCTGTTCATCCTCGGCAGCTTCGGTTTCGAGAATTACGAAGTCTATCTCTCGACCCGGCCCGAAAAATATGTCGGCTCCCTCGACAACTGGGCGGCTGCCGAATCCGCCCTCAAGAACGCACTCGAACGCAAGGGCATGCCTTACCAGGTCGATCCGGGCGAAGGCGTATTCTACGGTCCCAAGATCGACATCAAGATCAAGGACATGCTCGGCCGGTCATGGCAGTGCTCCACGATCCAGGTCGACTTCAACCTTCCCGAACGTTTCGACGTGACCTACGTCGGAGAAGACGGATCCCGGCACAGGGCCATCATGATCCACCGCGCATTGATGGGTTCCCTCGAACGCTTCTTCGGAGTCCTCGTCGAACACTACGCCGGTGCGTTTCCACTCTGGCTGGCCCCCGTTCAGATCGACATACTGCCTGTCACCGACAAGGCGGCCGAATACGCCGGCGAGCTGCGCGAACGCCTGCGCTCCGAAGGCTTCCGCACGGAAGTTGATGCCCGAAACGAAAAACTCGGGTATAAGATACGTGAATCACAGTTGAACAAGGTGCCCTACGCCCTTGTCATCGGCGATCGCGAGGTTGCCGACAGGCAAGTCACGCCGCGTCGCCGCGGAGGCGAGCAGCTTCCGTCGATGACGGTCGACGCTTTCATCGAGATCGCACGCACCGAATGCAATAACCGCGCAAGCTAAAAGGAGGCGGTCATCGCCAAGGAATCCAGAATCAACGAACAGATCAACTGCCCTGAAGTGCGTCTCGTCGGCGCCGAAGGCGAGCAGTTGGGAGTCATCTCCACTTCGGTCGCGTTGCAGCAGGCGCGCGTCGCAGACCTCGACCTGGTCGAAGTTGCCCCCATGGCCACTCCGCCGGTCTGCCGCATCATGGATTACGGCAAGCACATTTATCACGAGCAGAAGAAGGAGCAGAAAGCCCGCAAGAAGGCTCACGCTCATGACCTCAAGGAAGTGCGCCTCAGCTTCAAGATCGGGCCGCACGATTTGGGGATCAAGGTTGTTCATGCCAAGGAATTCATCGAAGAGGGACACCGCGTCCAGTTCACGATGATTTACAAAGGCCGCGAAATCGCGCATCAGAGCCTGGGCGAACAGATTCTCAAAGGCGTTGTAACGCAGATGGCGGATTGTTCGAAAGTCGAGCGCCCTCCGTTCCGCGAAGGCAAACGCGTCGGGTTGATTCTCGCGCCGAAACACGCAGTGCTCGAAAAGCCCGCTGAGAAGCCGCGAGCGGCTCCTGCAGCGAACGCTTCGTCGGCTGCTCCATCTGCGCCG
>JANXPS010000059.1 GCA_025357175.1 Deltaproteobacteria bacterium
GCGAACTCGCCGGCGTCGAAGAGCGAATCGGCGCCGATCCGGAGCGCGGCCTTCCGTTCGGGAACGGTCGCGGCGCACTTCACCGCGGACTGGGCGGCTTCGGCCGCCTGCCTGAACTCTTTCACGTTGCGATGGGCGACCGCCCGGTCCATGACGACCAGGTAGAGCCGTTCGCCCTTCGGGAATGCCTGCTCGTAGGCGAGCGCGAGGCGGACGATCTCGGCCTGGGAGGCGTTGTCGGTCGGAGTGGAGACGTCCTTGGCCGACTGGAGCGCCATGTAGCGGGAAGCCTCGGCGCGCGGTCCGGAGACGTTTTTTCCGACGGCCTCGAAGGCGACGGAGGCTTCCTTCTTGTGGTTGTCCTCGAACAGCAGCCAGCTTCGCTGGTAGGCGATCTCCTCGGCCTTGGGAGCCGACGGGAACCCGGACAAGTAAGCGTCGTAGAGTTTCATCGCGCGAACACGCTCGGCTGCGGCACCTTCGCGCGCCCGTGCGTGGAAGTGGAACGCGGCGACACGCGTCGCCTCTTCGGCGGTGTTGTCGGCGCGCGCGATCTCGGCTTTGGTGCGTGTCGGGTCGGCCTGCCACGGCGTGCCGGGGCCGAACACGGCCTGGAAATTGCCGCGCCGCGCATAGGCGTCCTCTTCTTTTTTGGCCTTGCGGAACGCCTCGGCCGCGGCGATCTCGGCTTCGACCCGTTCGGACGCCAGCGGCCACCCGGCGCCCAGCCGGTCGGCGACGGCCGCAGCCTCGACGTGATGGTTCTGGGTGTCGAGCAGTCCCTGGACCTGGATCAGCACGGGAGGGCCGTAGGCCGTCGCGCCCCGCTCGGACAGGAACCGCTCGGCCGTGTTGTCGATGCCCGCCTCGACCAGCATGCGGGCGACCATTCTCAGCGACTCCTGGTTTACGCCGCCCGTCTTCTTGGCGCTCGGGGAAAGCAGCAGCGACGACAGGAAGGGATCGGCCGCCTCTTTCGGGCGCGACTGCAGGAAGAGCGACCACCCCAGCTTGAACAGCGCCGTCGTGCGGATCTCGGCGGGCGCGTTCACGCCGACTTTCCGGTAATGCTGTTCGGCGACCGGGAATTCGTTCTGGTCGAAGGAACTTTCTCCCAGGCGGAGCCGGATCTCGTCGGCGTAGCGCGTCGAGGGGTAGCGGGCGAGCATTTTCTCCATGATGTTGTACGATTCGTCGCCGGAGCCCGATTCCTGCAAGGCGATCGCGAGCCCGTAGTGGGCCGGTTCGCCGTAGGGGCTGCCGGGATACTCGTCGATCACGCGGCGGAAGAGCGCCGAAGCGGCGGAGTAGTCGGGCAGGTTTCCGCCGCCTTCCTTGCCGAAGAATCGCGCCTCTTCCTGTTCGTACCGCAATTCGCCCATCGCGTAGAGCGCTTCGTCGAGGTAGGGCGCCTTTCCCTTGCCCGGCGGGACGCATGCCTCGAAATGGCGGAGCGCCTCGGCCGACAGCGACGACCTGCGTTCGTCTCCGGCCGCCGCGTTGTCGAGCGGGCTGCCCTTGCCGGCGAGTCGCCATTCGGCCGCCGCGCGGCCGGCCAGGTACTGGAACGAGCGCTCCTTGCGCTGCACCGCCTCTGACAGCTCCGCCCGGGCCGTCTCGACCCGTTTTTCGGCGACCGTCCGCAGTTCGGAACGGCGCCCCTCGAGCAGCGAGGTGTCCCGGGCCGAGATCCGGTCGAATGTGGCGAGCGCCCGCAGCCATTGATCGAGCCCCGTTTGCGCGCCGATCAGCGGGGACGAGTTTCCGGCCGCGCGCTGTTCGCCGCTCCGGGCGTTCACCGCCGCGTTGTCGGAAGCATCCATCATGACGGAGATGCGGGTGACGTAGCTGTTCTTCCAGCGGTTCCAGACGCGTCCCCGCGCGAAGGCGCCGCGTTCGTCGAGTTCGTCGAGCTCGTCGGAAAGCTTGCCGAGGCGGGTCCGGGCGAAAAAGACCATCCGCTGGTCCTCGGCGGACAGCGACCGCATCCGGCCCGCGTCGGAAGAGACGCGGTCAACGGCGACGATCAGCTTCGCGATGCGTTCCCGCAATTCGGCGCTGCGCTTGTCCGTCCCCTCGATGAGGGCGGCACCCTTGGGGTCGATCAGGTTTCCGAGCTCGGCGATCGTCACTTCCTGCGCCGCCGACTTGAGGCGCGCGCGCGTCGAAAGCGATTTCTCGCGATCTTGGAGGTAGCTTCGGCGAATCGCCTCCGATCGCCCGATGGCGTCGGCGACAGCCTTGCGGCGCGCCTCGATCGCGTTTTTCTTCCAGCGGATTCCCCGTGAAAGCTCCCGTCCGCCGTTGGCCGTGAGGACGGTCGTATGAAGGAGCGCCGCCTCGGACAGGAAGGAGCGGCCGGCCGCGAAGAAGCGGTCGGACGGTTCGTCGTCCGGGAACAGGGCGACCATCCGCTCCCATGTATCGCCGGCGCCGGCGCGGGTCCCGTCCCAGGCAGGCTGCGCATTCGAATCGGCGAGCCACTGCTTCGCCACGGCGACGCCCTCGTTGGCCGACGCCAGCGCTCCGGCGTATTCGCCGTTCTTCAGGCGGACGGATGCCAGCGTCTCGAGCGCACCCGCCCGGCGCGAGGCGGGCAGCGTTTTTTCGGCGGCCAGGGTGCGCAGTTCTTCGAGGGTGGATGGCGCGCCGGTCCCGAGGGAGAGGGCGAGCAGCCGCGCCGAAAAGGCGGCGGGGGAGTTGTCGCCGGCGCGTTGCCAGGCCGCCTGTGCGCCGACTGCGTCGCCGCGGAGCATGGCGATTTCACCGGCCGCGAGCGACTGCCTGGCGCTCGCGGGAGCGCCTTCGATGGCTTTTGACGCGCCCTGGAAATCGCCCGTGGCCGCCAGCGCCCTCGCGAGGCAGATCGCCGCTTCGGGCGCCGGCTTCGAAGCGGGGGCGACGTCGCGGAAGAGTTTCGCCGCCTTGTCGAACGCCTTGAGATCCCACTGGATGCGGCCGGCGGCGAAGTAAGCTTCGGAACGCGCCGGTTCGGCCAGGTGGGGCCGTACCGACTCGAAGAGCGCGAGAGCGCCGCCCGCGTTGCCGCGGTCGGCCATCGCGCGAAGCAGGCCGGGCAGGAGCGGCGAGGCGCCCTGGGCCGCGGCCGACATGGCCCGGAAGGCACGCTCGGCGGAAACCGGCATCGACTGGTCGAGGAAAAGACCGGCGCTCGTCGCCAGGCCGGACTCTGCGGCAGCCCGCGCCTGGAATGGCGCCAGCGGGAGGAATCCCGCGGCCAGGAGGATGGCGGCCGATTTTCGGAGCGTCGGGTTCAAACGCTATTTCCCTGCGCCTTTCGCGGGGGGCGTCACGGTTCCGGCCGGCGCGGGCGCCGATTTCGGCGCCGCCGGTTCGGGCGCCATGGACAGCAAGGGGGCCGTCTTGCCGGCGGGCGTGCCCAGCCGCAGCCGGAGGGCCGTCGTTTCGCCCTTGCGCATCGCCGCCTGGAATTCGAACGCGACGGGCGTCTTCCACGACGGGTTCTGGATCTCGATCCGTGCCGGATAGTTGCCGGGCAGGTAGGGTATGACGAAGACGAGCGGCATCGGGACGTTCCGGTCGGAGAACGACTCGCGCTCGACCTTGGACCACTCGCGTTCGTCCTCGACCTTGCCGTCGACCAGGAAGCGGGCGCTGACCGGCGGAACGGTCGCCGTGGCATCGGCGGTGATCTCGACGCGCAGCATCGTGGCCTTCGGGACGGCGGCCAGTTCCTCGATCCGGTCGAGTTCGCCCTTCATCGTGTCCATCCTGTGGAAAACGGCGGCGAGGTCCGTTTCGACGGCCTCGGCCGTTTCGGCTGCCCGGGCGGGTTGCATCGGGCCGGAGAGCAGGACGATCCCCGCAAAGGCGAGCGAGGCGATTCGGAAGCGGGTTGTTTCCATGCTATTTGTTCCTTTCGCGGAGGGTGCCTTGCGGAATCGTGACCTCGACGATTTCGCGGGGCTGCCTGCCCGGGGAGAGCGTGATGGGGCCGAAGACGCGGACAAGCCGGCGCGACGGCGAGCCGGCGTTGAGGACGACGGTCAGGAACGCCCGGCACGGTTTCTTCCCGCGGTAATAATCGGCTATGAAGGTGTAGGTTTCCGGCTCGGTTTCCTCGGCGGTGAAGATCTCGGGGCCGAAGCCGTTCTTGTTGTCGACCCAGAGCTTGCCGGACGGGATGGCGGTCGCGCTCTCCATGGTCTCGGGGGCGTCGAACGAGGTTTCGTGGCCGCGGCTGTCGCGGACGTGGAGGTCGAGGTCGACATCGTCCTCGTCCCAGTGCAGGATCGCCATGAGCGGGCGCTCGGCCGTGCCCCGCGTCCGGGTGGCGCGCACCTCGCTGGCACCGGTCTGCTCGCCGGTGTCGACCGCCTCGATCTGGAAAAGGTCTTCGTCGGTGATGAGCGCGGTCTGCTGGGAAAAGCTGCCGTCCGCCTTGAACCGGATGGGGTGGTACAGGCCGTTCTGGTTGAGGAAAAGCGTCTTGAGCTTCGTCTTGCTCATGACCTGCCCCGTGACCGTGATGATGGGGGAAAGGGTCGTGTCGACGGTCATTCCGGGCGTGGGCTCCGAAATCAAGATGCTGGGTTTCGGCGGAACGTAGAGCACCGAGCGTGTCGCCCGCAACGCGCGGCCGAAGGCGTCGAGGCCGGTGACGGATATCTTGTTGTCGCCCGGCTTGAGGGAGACGGGCACCTCGAACAGGCCGTCGATGACGTCGGCGGTGCGCGCCTCGTGCCCGGTGATGATGGCGACCGTCTTGACGTCTTGCGGCGTCTTCCCCTTGAGCAGGTGGTTGGCCCTGTCGGTCTTCCCCTCGGCCGGTTCGAGGATGGTCATGGGCGCTTCGGGAGGCAGCTCCTTGGCGATCGCCACCGGTGCGACCTTCCGCTTGAGCCAGTCGCCCCCGAGAAGTCCGAGGATGTAGACGCGCTGGCGGCTCTCGAAGGCTCCCCACCGCGGTTCGTCGAACAACGTCAGGTCGCGCCGGGATGGAATGATCAGCATGCGGTCCTGCGGGATGCCCGCGTCCTGGAGACGGCCGGCGATTCCCTGGGCGATCCGTTCGGTCCACGGCGCGGTCTCGGAGTCCCTGCCGATCGGGTCGGAGGTCACCTTGAGCAGCATGAAAATGCGCGGGTCTTTCTTCATCCGTTCCCGGAAATAGGAGATTTCCTTTTTCTGCGCTTCGGTCCATTGGCCCGGGCGCATTTCCTTGAGCGGATACTCGGCCTTGAAAAGGATGTCGGAAGGCAGTTCGACGCCGGACGGAAGCGGGTAGACGAGCGTGCGGCCGCCGGCCGACGCGAGAGTTGGAAGCAGGAATAGCAGCGCCGCGATCCGGCGGATTCGGGGGGTGAAACGGAACGGCATGTCGCTCCTAGACCCAACGGCGTAGAATAACCTGAGAATTATATCACGCCCGGCCATCGCCGGGGAAAGGTGGAAAATTATGGGCAAAGCTGGAGACGCCCGTATGGCCGACATTTCCGGCAAGCGCGAAACGGCGCGCCGGGCGGTCGCGGAAGGGTGGGCGATCCTCTCGCCCGGCTGCTGGAAGATGCTTCGCGACGGCCAGATACCGAAGGGGGACGTGCTGGGCGTCGCGCGCGTCGCGGGCATCCAGGCGGCGAAGGATACCCCGCGGCTGCTGCCGCTTTGCCACCCGATTCCCCTGGCGTCGGTGCGGGTCGACCTGTCGCTGCCGTCCGAGGGGCGCGTTCGCGTCGAGGCCGAGGTCAAGACCGTGGCGCCGACCGGCGTCGAGATGGAGGCTTTAGCGGCCGTCGCTGCGGCGGCGCTGTGCGTCTACGACATGTGCAAGCCGGTCGACAAGGGAATCGAGATCACCGGGATCCGGCTGCTCGAAAAGTCGGGCGGGAAGAGCGGCGACTACCTCGCGGCGCCTCGGGAAAGTGCGGCCCGCAAACGGTCGGCCAGCCCGAAAGCTTCCGCGCGCAAATCCGCGGACAAGGGGACGGCGCCGAAACGGTCCCGGTGATATAGCGCCGTAAATCGGGAAGCGTCGTCTTCGAGGCCGGGTTTTCCGGCGGTGGCCCTTGCAACCATTTCTCCCGGCGGAATTCCCTCCGACTCGCGCCAGCCGTTGCGCGCAAGCGTCTCGAACAGTCGGGCATAGGGTGCCGGAAGGGGCGCGCTTCCGGATGACCGCCCCCGGTCGCTGCGCGTTGCCCGCCGGCGATTCCAAAGGAACAGGGCGAATCCGCCTGCGGTGAAGAGCGCCACGGCGACCGGACCGCCCGCGGGATGCGCCTTCCCGAGGGTCGCCACCGACGGCAACCTTCGTGTCGCCTCCACGATCGCCTCGATGCCGCCCGCCTGCGCCGCGAGGTCGTAATCGACGACGTACTGTTCCCACCGGTGCTGCAGCCAGTCGAGATATTTCTCCCCCTTCCCGGTCGAAAGCCGCGCTCCGGCGCCATCTCCAGGGGCGGCGGGCGTCGCGTCAAGCGTCACCCATCGCCCGTCGATCCACCCTTCCGCCCACGCGTGCGCATCCGATTGCCGGACGATCAGGTAGTCGCCGACATCGTTCCATTCCCCTCCGAGATAACCGGCCGCCGTGCGCGACGGGATGCCCGCCGACCGGAGGAGCAGGCACAGGCCGGTCGCAAAGTGTTCGCAGTAGCCCGCCTTCCGCACGAACAGGAAATCGCGGATGTCCGCGGCCGAACCGGATGTCGTATAGCGGTAGCCCGACTGGAGGAACGCGACCAGCTTCCGGGCCCGCGCGGCATCCGGGAGTCCCGGCGGGGCGATTCCGGCCGCAAGCGCCGCGATATCCCGCCAGTCGCCGGGGGGCATCCGGAGGTCG
This sequence comes from Deltaproteobacteria bacterium, assembly GCA_025357175.1. Taxonomy (GTDB): domain Bacteria; phylum Desulfobacterota; class Deferrimicrobia; order Deferrimicrobiales; family Deferrimicrobiaceae; genus JANXPS01. Next base: position 6,824 of record JANXPS010000059.1, read on the forward strand.
ACATTCCGGGGTGGCGTGAAAACGCCGGAAGGGGGAATCGCCTTGGGCAGGAACCGGAGGCGATAGCGGATCGCGGGCCGGTCGGACACGGGCAGCACGAGGTTGCCGCCCCGTTCGACCCGAAGATCTCCCAGCGGTCCTTCGGCCGACACGGGGCTTCCATAGGTGAAGAAGGCGGCGCTGTCGAGCGGTTCCAGCGTGACGTCCGCTTCCGGTGCGCGAATCCCCACCACCTCCGGCGCGAGGAAATAGTGGGTGCCGATTCTCGGGACGGGGGTGGGCGACTCGAATCCTTTCCGCCATTGCGAGCCGGTGAAATTGGAATAGGACGCGCCCTTCAGGTAGGCGTCACCGGTGGCCGGCCTCCCTCCAGATCCCCGGAATTCGACCCGGGCGGCGACCCGCCGGTCGGAGGCCGCGCCGGAAATGTCGTCCATCGACAATGTGTCGGAGAAGCCGATCGTCTTCCGGGCGGAGGGTGATTTTCGAGACAGGTGTCCCAGCCGCAGGCGGGGCGTCGCGGTGAAGAGCAGCGCCGAGAGCAGGATGCCGGCGCCCGCGACGGCGACCAGCAGGGCGGCGGCGAAGCGGGGCGGAACCGGCGCGGCGGGCACGCCTTCCTCGGCCCGCTTCAGGGCGTGGTGCGACCACATCGCCCCGGGGCAAAGCAGCAGGAAAGCCGCCGCGATCAGGGCGAACCGGGGACCGCTCTCGGTCGCCGCGGCCGCGAGAAATTCGAGGAAGGTGACGGCGGTCAGTTGCCAGCAGTCGGAGGCGCGCTTCGGAAGCAGGAAGCGGATCGACTGGATTCCCAGGACGAGCAGCGCGCCCGACCTGAGCGGATCGCGTCCGGCCAGCAGGAAATCGGCGACGGCGGCCAGGGAGACGATCGCGCCGAAAACCGTTTCGAGGCGACGGGCCCTGATCGGCGGGAACAATCCCCGCTCCATCGCGATGCCGGCGGCGAAGGCGGCCGTGGCGGCTGCCAGGATGACGGGCGACACGCCTGCTGCCGCAAGCATCAGCAGGCCGCTGCCCCAGAATACGCGCGGGAACAGCCAGAGGATGCCGGGTCGGCCCGGAGAGGCTTCGAGGCCGGCTCCCTGCGGCGGCCCGGGGGGATCGCCGGTTCGGCTCCGTTTTCCCGTCGCGGCGGGCGGCCTGTCGGGCGGTGGAGGAGCGATTGTGGCGAGAAACCGAAGCGCCTCGTTCCGGGCGAAGCGGCCGCTCCCGTCCACGGCTACGACGCCTCCGTACCGGATCCGGTATCCGGTTCCGCTCCGCTCGCACCCGAGCACTTCGCCGCAGGCGCGGGAAACGGCGCGTTCGAAGCGGGGGCCGCCGTCCTCCTCCGGCAGCCGGATTTCCCGGATGCCCGCCCGCTCGCCCTCCCGCTCCTTGACCATTCTTCGCCCGAGCCGGGCGGTGGCTTTCCATTGGATGTCCCGTGCCGGATCGCCGGGCGCGTACTCGCGGACGCCGCGGACACCCGATCCCGCGCCGCGGCCGCCCTCGCGTTCGTCGGCCCCGAAACCGTGCTCGATCCGGCGGGGCTCCGACGACTGCGGGTCCGGTGCCGGGTAGACGAGGATCGGCCCGGGCGACGCCGGTTCAAGCGACTTCTCGAACAGCGCGAACGGGAAACGGGTCGAGACGGCGATGCCGGAAATCACGCGCAATCCGCGCGGCCCGGCCCGGAAAGTCGCGACCCGGACGGATTCGGAGCCGGCCGGGATGTCGGCCATCCGGGTCCGGAGCGGCGTGCCGTCGATCCTGAAGGAGACGTCGAGGGAAAATGCCGGGAAGCGGCGATCCGGAGGGGGGGAGCAGGAGACGGCCAGCAGCGCCTCGCGTCCGGAAAAAGCCTCGGACGGTTGCGAAACCGACACGCGGATGCCGCGCAGCGTCAGTTCGGACAGGATGCCGGAAATGACGATGATCGAGAGGTTGGCGCTGAGGGCGATGAAGAGCAGGTTGTTGCCGGTGTTGACCGCGGCGACCCCGACGCCGAAGGTGAGGGCGAGGAACCACTTCCCCTCGCGGGTGGCCTTGAGGCGGCGGGGAGGGCGCAGCCGCCTGCGCCACGCCGTGTTCACTGCGGCGGCGGGACGGTGTCGACGATCTCCCGCAGCAGCGCTTCGCCCGCGTCGGCGCTCATGGAGCCGCCTTCCCCGGACCCGGCGGCGAGCACCCGGTGGGCGAGCACCGCCGGCGCGGCGCGGCGGATGTCGCCCGGGATCACATGGTCCCGCCCGGCGAGGAGGGCGAGCGCCTGCGCCGTGGCCTTGAGCCCGATGGCGCCCCGCGGGGAGGCGCCCGTCCGGATGGCGGGGTGCGACCGGGTGGCCGCGACGACCCGGTAGACGTACGAGACGATCGGCTCGGAAACCGTGATCGTGCAGGTGACCGCCCGCAGTTCCCTCAACTGTCCGGGATCGAGCACGGGCGCCCCGCTTTCGCGAACGGCCGAAAGACCGGATTCCCGGATCAGCCGCAGTTCGGATTCCCGGTCGGGATACGACAGCCGCAGGCGCATGTTGAACCGGTCGAGCTGCGATTCGGGCAGCGGATACGTTCCGTACTGGTCGTGGGGGTTTTGGGTCGCGATGACCAGGAAAGGATCCGGAAGCGGGTAGGTGCGGTTGTCGATCGTGACCTGCCGCTCGCTCATCGCTTCGAGCAAGGCGCTCTGGGCCCGCGGGTTGCCCCGGTTGATCTCGTCGGCCAGCACGATGTTCGCGAACAGCGGTCCCGGCGAGAAGGTGAAATCGTGGCGCGAGGCGTCGAACACGTGGACGCCCGTCACGTCCTGCGGAAGGATGTCGCTGGTGAACTGGATCCGCCGGAACGTCCCCGAGATGGCCGAGGCGATCGCACGGGCGAGCGTCGTCTTCCCGGTGCCCGGAAGGTCGTCGAGCAGGATGTGACCGCCCGCCAGGAAGGAGGCGAGCGTCAGTTCGATCTCGGCCTGCTTGCCCAGCAGGACGGCCGTCACGTTGCGTTCGAGCAGGGCGATCAGGGCGCGCGCGTCGTCGAAAGTCATTTTTTCATTATCCACGATGCGGCCTCCCGTGGGCGGAACGAAAATTGATACTCCCGCCCTATGACGACATGGAGGGGATATGAACGATCCGCGCAAGGCCCTTGGATTGCTTGAAAACACGAAAGACGGCGAGTTGTTCCGGGTCGCGTTTCCGGACGATCCCGAAGGGATGCGCCGGGTCGCATCCGGCCCGTCGAACGAAGCAGACCCGGCGGGACGCGCACGATGGGAGGCCGTGCTCGAACTCGCGCGGCGTGCCCTGTCGGCGCCGGCCGACCGCGGCGCCCCCCACCGGTCGGCGGCCGACATCTTCGAGCGCTACCGCTACCGGCTCGCCGCCGTTCCGGTCGAGCAGTTCCACACGCTGCTTCTCGACGTGAAGCACCGGGCCATCCGCGACATCCGGGTGTCCGTCGGCATCCTCGACGGCAGCCTGATCCACCCGCGGGAAGTCTTCGCCGAAGCGGTGCGCGAGCGCGCGGCTTCCATCATCCTGGTGCACAACCATCCGAGCGGCGATCCGTCGCCCAGCCCCGAAGACCGCGAGGTGACCCGCCGGCTGCGCTCCGCAGGGGGAATCGTGGGCATCCCGGTGCTCGATCATGTCATAATCGGAAATCGCTCGTTCTACAGCTTCCGGGAGGCGTCCGACTGGTGAGTGAGAATGGAAGAATTGATCCCCCGGGCGGCGACGGGCTGCGTTCGCTCGCGGTCCTCCTGCTGACGATCGGCTGCTCGATGGCCGCGGTCGTCGCCGGGTGGCCAACCCGCGGCGAACGGTGGTCCGCGGCCGTCATGCGATGGTGGGGACGCGCCTTCGCCCGCATCGCCGGCTGGCGGATTTTCGTCTCGGGCCTCGAAAACCTGCCGCCGGGCGGGGCGGTCCTGGTGGCCAACCATCAAAGTCACGCCGACATCCCGCTGATCCTTGCGGCCGTCCCCGGGGAAGTGCGCTTCGTCGCCAAGAAGGAACTCGGGCGCGTCTTCCTGTTCGGCCGTGCGATGATCGCTGCCGGCAACCTCATGGTCGACCGCGCCGACCGGCGCGACGCCGTCCGGATGTTTCGCGAAGCCGAATCCCGGCTGTCCCGCGGCGAGCGGGTCGTCCTGTTCCCCGAGGGCACCCGCAGCGCGACCGGGGCGCTCGGCGAATTCAAGTCGGGGGCTTTCCGGATCGCGGCGGGTTCGGGCGTCCCCGTGGTTCCCGTGTTCCTCGACGGGGGCCGTTTCACGCTTCCGAAGGGCGGATCCCGCGTCCACCCCGCGCGCATGACGGTCCGGGTCCTCCCGCCCCTTCCGCCCGGTCCGGATGGAGGGCCGTTGCAGCCGCACGAAATGACCCGGCTCGCCCGCGAGGCCATCGCCGCGGCGCAGGCGGTTGTGATAACCTGATCCGTTGGAATATCCAATACGGATAGGTGAAAGAGTGAGGGCCTCATGACTTTGCGAGTCGTGCCGCTTGGCGGCCTGGGCGAAATCGGAATGAACGCCATGCTGTTCGACGACGGCACCACGGCGCTGCTCGTCGACGCGGGGCTCATGTTCCCCGACGAAACCATGCTGGGGATCGATTACGTCGTCCCCGATTTCACGCTGCTAGCCGACCTGGCGCCGCGTCTTGCGGGCGTCCTGCTCACCCACGGCCACGAAGACCACATCGGCGCCGTACCCTTCCTCCTCAGGGAATACAACATCCCCGTCTTCGGGACACGGTTGACGCTCGGCCTCCTCGGCAAGCGGCTGTCCGAATACGGTCTCGAGGACAGCGCGCGCCTGAACGTCGTCGGCCGCTCCGAACGGTTCCGGGTGGGATCGTTCGAAATCGAGGCGTTTCCCGTATGCCACAGCATCCCCGACGCCGTGGGCTATATCCTGCGCTGCACCGAGGGGATCTTCGTCCATACCGGCGACTTCAAGATCGACGACACGCCGCCCGACGGCATCCCGACCGCCATAGACCGGCTCGCCCGGCTCGGGCGCGAAGAGGGCGTGACCGCCCTTTTCTCCGACTCGACCAATATCGAACGGGAAGGGCACGGCCTGTCCGAGATTTTCGTCGGCGAGGCGCTTTCCGAAATCTTCGCGGCCGCTCCCGGACGCGTGATCGTCGCCATGTTCTCCTCCAACATCCACCGCGTGCAGCAGGTCATCAACGCCGCCTTCCGCAACGGACGCAAGGTGGCGGTCTGCGGCCGCAGCATGATCCGCAACATCAACACGGCCACGGAGCTGGGCTACATGCAGCTGCCGCACCCCGAGGTGCTGGTCGGAATGGAGCGGCTGGCCGAGCTGCCCGCCTCGCACGTCGTCGTCCTGACGACCGGCAGCCAGGGCGAACCGAGGTCGGCGCTGACCCAGATGGCGCTCGGCGACCACAAGTACATCAAGATCCGTCCGGGCGACACGGCGGTCCTTTCCTCCAAGTTCATCCCCGGCAACGAGCGCACCATCTTCAACGTGATCAACCACCTGTTCCTCGCCGGCGCCGACGTCCTCTACGAAAACATCTCCGAGGTGCACGTCTCCGGCCACGCGACGCGCGACGATCTCGTCCGCATGATCGAGGCGGTGCGCCCTGTGCACTTCATTCCCGTGCACGGCGAGGCGCGGTTGCTCATCCGCCACAAGCGGCTGGCCGAATCGCTCGGCGTCCCGATCGTCGAGCTGGCGCTCAACGGGCAGATCATCGAGTTCACCGACGGCATCCTTTCCCGTGGCGGCGAAATGGAAGTCAACCGCCTCTTCGTCGACGGCAAGGGCGTGGGCGACGTCGAAGGGTTCGTCCTCAAGGACCGCTTCCAGATCGGGCAGGTGGGCCTCGTCATGGTGATCCTCGCGATTTCCGCGACCACGGGGGAAATCCTCTACGGCCCAGACGTCGTCACGCGCGGCGTCGTGACCGACCACCTCGACGAAGAGCTGCACGAGGGCGCCCGCGAGGCGGTACTTGCCTGCTGGGAAGAGGTCGGCCCCGAGGTCCGCAAGGACTACGCCGAGTTCAAGGACGAGGTCCGGCGGGCGCTGCGCCGTTTCTTCAACAAGCGGCTCGACCGCAAGCCGGTCATCCTGCCGGTCCTGATGGAGCTCTAGACCCATGGGCGACAAGATCCGCAAAGAGGCGCTCGCGATCGTCTTCCTGACGCTCGGCCTGTTCCTGACCGTCGCGCTCATCTCGTTCGACCAGCTCGATCCGTCGCTCTCCACCTGGAATTCCTTCGAAGTCCCGCCCCACAACTGGGGCGGACGCGTCGGGGCGATCTTCGCCGACCTGCTGCTGCAGTCGTTCGGCATCGGCGCGGTCGGGTTCCCCATCCTCTGCGTCGGCCTCGCGTGGTGGACCTTCCGGGGCGAGGAGATGGGCGGCAAGTGGACGCGCGCACTGGGCGGCCTGCTCGCCGTCTGCTCCCTGCTCGGTGCCTTGAGCTTCTTCACCGGGCACGTCCGCATCTTCGGGCAGGGCGTCTTCCTGCCGGGCATCGTCGGGCTGCCGGGCGTCAACCTGTTCGGCCGGATGCTCAACACGGTCGGCGGCATTCTCTGCCTCTCGGCCATGTTCCTCTTTTCGCTGATGCTTCTCACCGGTTCCTCCCTGTCCGGCCTGCCCTCGCTCTGGCGCCGGAAAAAGAGCGGCGACGAAGTCCGCGCCATGGTCAAGGAGCGGCTGGCGCCCAAGTCCGACGATTGGGAAAAGGCGCCCTCCCGAAAGGATCTCCCGCGTGGGGCGGCGCTTGAGGGCGGCCCCGGCTCGTCGCCCCGCATCGTGGCGGCCGCTCCGCACGTCGACGAGGCGCCCCGGAGCGCCGGAAAGCCGGGGAAGGCGTTCGTGCTGCCTAGCCTCGAATATCTCGAGCCGGCGCCACCCGCCGAGGCGGGTGCCGACGAGGGCACCCTTCACCGCAACGCCGAGGCGCTTCTCGAAATGCTCCGGCAGCATGGCATCGAGGGGATGGTCACCGAGATCCGGACCGGGCCGCTGGTCACGACCTACGAATTCCGTCCGGCGCCGGGCGTCAAGATCGCCCGCGTCGCGGCGCTCTCCAACGACCTCGCGCTGGCCATGAAGTGCGAGGCGGTGCGCGTCGTGCCCAACATCCCGGGCAAGGGCGTCATGGGTTTCGAGATCCCCAACGAAAAGCGCGCCAAGATCGTGCTGCGCGAGATCCTCGGCTGCCGCGCCTTCGCCGACTCGTCGTCGCCGTTGGCCATCGCGATCGGGAAAGACCTGTTCGGCGAGCCGATCGTCCGCGACCTGGCCAAGATGCCGCACCTGATGATCGCGGGCGCCACCGGCGCGGGCAAGAGCGTCGGCATGAATTCGATGATCCTGTCCATCCTCTACCGTGCGACGCCCGACGAGGTCCGCTTCCTGATGGTCGACCCCAAGATGGTCGAACTGTCTCCATACGACGGCATCCCGCACCTTCGCCATCCCGTGGTCACCGATCCCAGGGCGGCGTGCGGCGTGCTGCGCTGGGCGGTCGGCGAGATGAACGGGCGCTACCAGCTTCTGAGCGAAAGCGGCGTCCGCCACATCGACGCATACAACCAGGCCGTCGACAAGAAACTCGCCTCGCGCTCGAAGACCCGCTCCGCCGGCGCTCCCGAACTCGAGGAACTGGCCCGGCTCCCCTACATCGTCATCGTCGTCGACGAGCTCGCCGACCTGATGATGGGCACGTCGTCGCGGCGCGAGGTCGAGGCGCTGATCATCACGCTCGCCCAGAAGGCGCGCGCGGTCGGCATCCACCTCATCGTGGCCACCCAGCGGCCGTCGGTCGACGTCATCACCGGGCTCATGAAGGCCAATTTCCCCGCGCGCATATCCTACAAGGTCACCTCGGTCTACGACTCCAAGACCATCCTCGACCATGGCGGCGGCGAGGCGTTGCTCGGCAACGGCGACATGCTGTTCCTGCAGCCCGGCGCGGCGGGGCTCGTCCGGGCGCACGGACCGTTCGTCGGCGACGACGAGGTGCGGCGCGTCGTCGACCACCTGAAAAGCCAGGGGGTGCCCGTCTACGACGAGTCGATCGCCGCGGCAGCGGCCGGCACCGACGAGGAAGAGGCCGACGCCACGCAGGACCCGCTCTTCGACCGGGCGGTCGAGGTCGTTCGCCAGGGGAACCGCTGCTCCGTGTCGATGATCCAGCGCCGTCTCTCGATCGGATACAACCGTTCCGCGCGAATCGTCGAGGCGATGGAGCGGATGGGCATCGTCGGCCCCTCCGAGGGCGGAAAGCCGCGCGAAATCTACGCCCGTCGCGACTAGCATGATCCGGGCGGTCATCTTCGATTTCGGCAATGTGATCTCGTCGTTCGACACGTCGAAGTTCCTGCGGCGCCTCGATGCGCGCTCGCCGCTTTCGTCACCGGCGATTTCGGCGGAGATCTACGATTCGGGCCTTCACGCCCGCTACGAGTCGGGCGCGATCAGTTCACCGGTTTTCTATCGCGAGGTCGTACGGCGATGCCGGCTCACGATGGAAATGCCCGATTTCATCGACGCGTACACCGACATCTTCGAGCCGATCCCCGGGACCGCCGACCTGATCCGGCGGCTGGCGGCGCACTATCCGGTCGGGCTGCTGTCCAACACCAACGCGTGGCATTTCCGGCACCAGATCAGGCCGTCACCCCCGTTTCCGTTCTTTTCGACCGTCACGCTGTCGTACCGGGTAAAGGCGATGAAACCGCACCCGTCGATCTACGCCGACGCCATCGCGAAACTGGGCGTCCCGGCCCGAACCTGCGTCTACATCGACGACATCCCCGAATACGCCGGGGCCGCGAGGCGGGCAGGGATGCACGGAATCGTTTTCACGGGCGCCGATGCGCTCGAGGCCGAACTTCGACGGCTCGCAGTCGATACGACCGGCATAATGAAATGAAAGGGAGCGTTCCCATGAGGTCTGGTTTCCCCAGGTTGTTGCGCTCCGCCGCGGCGCTTGTTTCCTTGATCCCGGTCTGGATCTGCGCTCCGGCGATGGCGTCGGGTCCCGGTGAAGGCGAGGCGCTGCTCGCGAAAGTGTCGGCGAAATACGCGACGGCGCAGACGCTCTCCGCGAAATTTCGACAGGAGGTGCCGCTGGCCAATCTCGGCATCGTCCGCAAGGCGTCCGGCGAACTCTTTTTCGCGCGGCCGAGCAAGATGCGGTGGGACTACAAGAAACCCGACAACCAGCTGTTCCTGGCCGACGGCGAGTTCCTCTATTTCCGGCCGACCGATTCGAAGCAGGTCTTCAAGCGGAAGATCGGAGAGGGGACGCTCGGGGGCAAGATCCCGCTGTTCCTGTTTTTCGGAAAGGGCGACATGTCGTCGCTGTTCTCCGTCGAGTCCTCCGAGCCGGTCCGGAAAAAGACGGCGACCGCGATGCGGCTGCTGCCGAAGGGCGACGGCGCTCCCGAGGTCAAGCGGATCGACCTGGTGGTCGACAACGAAAAGTTGCTCATCGTCGAGATCCACATTTACGACAAGCTGGGCGGGACGAACCACCTCTACCTCGACGGCATCGTCTTTAACCCGTCGGTGCCTGCCGACCAGTTCCGCTTCAAAAAGCCTGCGGGCACCGAAGTGGTCAACGGATGAGGGACATAGCCAGCACCATAAGCCCATCTCGCATCCCGTCTTCGGGCGCGATCCCGGTCTCACGGTACTAGCCAT
>JANXPS010000084.1 GCA_025357175.1 Deltaproteobacteria bacterium
ACTCCCTTTATCGGCGCCCGCCGGGCTTCGGCTTCAATCGCCTGATCGTCGCGTCAAGGTTGGTCTTCGCATCCCCGTCGCCGGGCCGGATCCGGAGCGCCTCGCGGAAATGGGCGAGCGCCTCTTCATCCCGGCCGAGGCGGACGAGCGATACCCCGATCCGGTTGTGCGCATCCGCATCCGCGGGGGGAATTTTCAGCGCTTCCCGGAAATGGGGGATCGCCTCGTCCCGTTTTCCCAGCCGCCCGAGCGCGTCGGCCAGGTTGTAGTGCGCATCGGCATAGTCGGGGCGCAGGCGAACCGCCTCCTCGAAACAGGCCGCCGCCTCCTCGATCTTCCCGGACCCGGCGAAATCCATCCCGACCGAATTCGCCCGGCTCGCGTCTCCATTGGCGCGCAACCCCGCCCTGAAATGGCGGAGCGCCTCCTCCTTCCTCCCCAGCCTGTCGAGGATCGAATACATCGAATACTCGGCATGCGCATCGCCCGGGATGATCCGGAGCACCTCCCGGTAATGGGCCAGCGCTTCCTCGTCCATTCCGGCCAGCGAAGCCGCGTTTCCCAGCTTGCTGTGGGCCACCCAGTTGTCTTTCGTGACCATAACCGCGTGCCCGAACAGTGGAACGGCCCCCCGCCAGTACGTCACCTGCTGCCGGGCACAGATCGAGAACGCCGCGATCACCGTCGCGGCAAACAAAGCGGCCACCCGGGGAGGGACGGCATGCCTGCGGATGACTTCCCCACCCTCCCACGCCGCGATCACGAATATTCCGGTCAGAGGAACGTAGGCATACCGGTCGGCCATGGCCTGTGCGCCCACCTGGACGATCCCGATCACCGGCACGAGCGTCCCGAGGAACCAGAACCAACCCATCGCGAACCATCCCCTCGAACGCGCCTGCCGGATGGCGAGCGCGGTGATTCCGAGCAGGAGCAAACCGGCCAAGGCGACTTTCCATGAGACGAGGCCGGCGCCCGGATGGGGGTAAAAGACCGCCAGCCCCGATGGCCAAGCGGCCTTCGACAGATAGGCCGGGTAGGCCAGCAACGCGTTGCCGATCCGGAGGCCCAGGGGAAAGGAGGTGCCGGTTTCCATCGCGGATCGCTGGGCGATGAAAGTCACCACGCACGAAATCGCGGACAGCAGGACGAGCGGGAGTTTCTCGAGGATCAACCGAAGGGCGGAATGCCGCGTGAACCGGTTCAGGGGCCAGTAATCGAGGAGGAGGAGGGCGAACGGCAGCGTCACCAACATCGGCTTGGACAACAGGCCGAACGCGAAAAACAGCGACAGGACGGCATAACGGGCCGTCCCGGGCCTCTCGGCATGGCGGGCATACGCGCCCATCGCCAGGAACCAGAAGAAGGTACTGAGAACATCCTTTCGCTCGGCGACCCACGCCACCGATTCCACGTGCAACGGGTGGACGGCGAACAGCGCCGCGACCATCGCGCTTTCCCATGTTCGGCCCGTCATCCTGCGGAACACGTGGTACAGGAGCAGGGTGTTCGCCAGGTGGAACAGCAGGTTCACGAGATGGAACGCGCCGGCGTCCATGCCGAAAAGCGAGGCGTCGGCCATGAGCGAGAGCCATGTCAGGGGGTGCCAGTTGGACAGGTGAAAGGTGGTGAACGCCCAGCGGATTCCCGCGAGCGTCAGTCCGCCTTGGACGGCGGGATTTCCGGTAATGTACCGGTCGTCGTCATACGGGACGAAGGGGAATCCGGCAACCTGGCCGTAAACGGCGAGGCCCGACAGCAACAGGAGGACGGAGACCAGGAGCGTCGGGGCGATGCGATCCTTGCGAGGCGGGGTCAATCCTCTTTCCTGAACCCGCCCGGGGGGGCCGAAAGCAGGTAGACCGCGTTCTCGGCGAACAGGTTGGGCCTGCCGCCGCCGTACACCTTGCCGCCGCCGCCGGTGTTGATGAAGATCCGCTTCTCGACGACGATGCCGGTCTTTTCGCAATAGCGGTCGAAGTCGCGGATCGAGCAGAAATGGATGTTGGGCGTGTCGTACCACTCGTAATGAAGGAAATCGGTGCGCGGCATGCGCCCCCGGGTCAGCAGGTGCCAGCGCATCCGCCAGTAGGCGAAATTGGGAAAGCCGACGATCCCCTTCCTTCCGACGCGGAGCATCTCTTGAAGGACGACAACCGGTTTCTTGGCGGCCTGGATGGTCTGGTTGAGGATGACGTAGTCGATCGAGCCGTCGGGGAAATCGCGCAATCCCTCGTCGATGTCGCCCTGCAGCACGGGAAGCCCCTTGGCGATGCAGTCGCGCACCCCGGCGTCGTCGATCTCGATGCCCGTTCCGCGCACGCCGCGCTCGCGGACCAGCTTGTCGAGCAGCGAGCCGTCGCCGCAACCAAGATCGAGCACGCGCGCTCCGTGCGGGATGAGCCCGAGGATGACGCTGTGGTCGATGCGCGTCAGGGGGCTCATGAGACGGAGGGCGCCTTGATCCCGCCGCGGGATGCGAGGTTGGCCAGGAAGTTGCCGATGATCGTGTCCATCTCGCCGGGCAGCAGGAAGGCGTCGTGGCCGAAGCGGGTCTCGATCTCGCAGTAGGTCGCGTCGATTCCGTTGACCAGCAGCGACTTGACGACCTCCTTGGACTGATAAGGGGGATAGAGCCAGTCGGAGGAAAAGGACACCACGAGGAACTTGCACTTCGCCCGCGCCAGCTCGGCGGTCAGCGAGCCCGACGGCATCGAAAGGTCGAAATAGTCGATCGCCTTGGTGATGTAGAGGTAGGCGTTGGCGTCGAACCGCTCGACGAACGAGTCGCCCTGGTAGTGCAGGAAGCTCTCGACCTCGAAGTCGATCCCGAAGTTGTAGCCGAGCGCCTTCTTGCCGCGCAGCTTTCGGCCGAACCGCTCGTGCATCGCCTCGTCGGAGCGGTAGGTGATGTGCCCGACCATGCGCGCGAGCGACAGCCCGCTGCGGGGAATTTCGCCGCCGTAATAATCGCCGCCGTTGAAGTGGGAATCGGCCATGATCGCGGCGCGCCCGACCTGGTTGAAGGCGATCTGCTGCGGCGAGTGCTTGGCCGTCGTCGCGATCGGAATGGCGGCCATGATCCGGTCGGGGAACAGGACCGACCATACGAGCGCCTGCATGCCGCCCATCGAGCCGCCGAGCACCGCAAGCAGGCGGTCGATGCCCATATGGTCGAGCAGGTGCGCCTGCGCCCTGACCATGTCGTTGACGGTGATGACCGGGAATGTGAGGCCGTAGGGCCTGCCGGTGGCCGGGTTGACGGATGCCGGACCGGTGCTGCCCTGGCAACCGCCGATGACGTTGGAGCAGATCACGAAGTATTTGTCGGTGTCGACCGGGCGGCCCGGACCGATCAGGTAGTCCCACCAACCCGGCTTCGGGTCGTCCTCGGCGTAGATTCCGGCGGCGTGCGAATCGCCGGTCAGCGCGTGCAATATCAGGATGGCGTTGCTTTTCTCGCGATTGAGACGCCCGTAGGTCTCGTAGGCGAGCGTGATGGGGCCCAGCCGGCCGCCCCCCTCAAGCTCGAGCTCGTGGGGCGGTTCGCAGAAGGTGTGGAACTGCTTTTTCACCGGCCCGACGGAACCAGGCTGCCTGGTGTGGGGCATGGGTAAGTCCTAACCTCTCGAATTCAAATCGTAATCTTTAATATTATGCACGACCAGCTCCGCCAGGTCGTGAAGAATCTTGGCCGTGGCGCCCCAGATGACGTGGGGGCCGTAGTCGAGGAAATAGAGCCGACTCGTTTCCCCCATGAAATCGTGCGGGGCGGTCCGGTAAAGGTCGAACCGGCTGAAATGCGACAACGGCGCATCGAATGTCTCCGCCATTTCGAAGGAGGCGAGCCGGAAACGCGAATCCGGCGGGATGAGCGCCACGATGGGCCGGATGTAAAAGCCGGTCACCGTCGGGACAGCGGCCATCGCGCCCAGCAGGTCGACGGCCGCGGGGCTTATGCCCATCTCTTCTTCGGCCTCGCGCAGGGCGGTGGCGCTCGGGTCGGCATCGGACGGATCGCGGCTTCCGCCCGGGAAACAGATCTGTCCCTTGTGGTGCGGAACCTCTTCGGTCCGGCGGGCGAGCACCACATGGATCTCGCCGGAAACGATCCGCAACGGGACCAGGACTGCAGCCGCCCTCAACCCCGCGGGAACCGGTTCGTCGACGTTCGCGGGCAGAAGCGCCTGCCTGAGGAGACGGAGCAGCGCCTCGGGCGTCAGGGGCATTGGGCGTCCCTGGAAGCTACCGCCACATGGACACCTCGACGATGTCCCCCCCCAGGAGGTCGACCGACAGCTTGCGCGGTCCGACGTTGAGCGTGCGCAGCTTTTCGGCGGCCTTCTCGGCGGTGGTGTTCGACACCAGGATGTATTCGGAGCGGTCGCGCGTCGTCCGGTCGGCCTTGATCGACGACAGATAAGGGTAATCGTTCGTGGCCGATTCGATGAAGGTCTTTTCCTCTATCTGCGTCGCACGCGCGAACCGGATGCGCAGCGTGCTCTTGGTCACCGTGAACCCGTCGGCATCGAGCTGCTCCCGGACCGCGGGAAGCAGGACCTTTATCCGCCGGAACAGCTGCATGTCGCGGTCGCGCTCGATCGTCTCCTGGTTGACCACCTCGATCACGCGGGGCAGGTTGAGCCTTTCGATGAACTGTTCGAGCGCATCGCGGCGGTATTGGGGCGTGCGAAGCTCGAGGCCGTAGCGGACGTAGCAGGTCGGCGTCCGTTCCTCGCCGCTGAGCGTCACGCCGAGGCGGGCAAGCGCCCGCCTGATCGCCTCGCGACGGAGGTAGTCCTCGCCCTGGGAACGCGAACGCGCCACCGAATCGGCACGCGACTCGTCGAGGTCGATCGGCTGGAACCACTTGCCGTCGCGATATTTCCCGCAGATCGGAGAGACGACGTCGAAATCGAAGACCGCTTCGGATTCGACCTCCTTGAGCGGCGCGGGAGACGCCGACGCGATCAGTTTCTCGATGGCACTGACGACGGACAGCTCACGGCCGTTGTCGAAACCTTCGATCACCTCGCGCACGATGCCGTCCTTGTCGATGTAGATCAGCGTGGGCATGTGAAGGACGCCGAGCCTGGCGAACACCTCGCCCTTCTCGTCGAAGAGGATCGGAAGCGACAGCTTGCCCCCGGCGGTCGCTCCGAACCGGTCGATGAAGGCCCGGACGCGGGTAAGCCCCACGTCGCCGTCCTCGTTGACGGCGACCACCGCCATCTTGCCCGCCCCGTACTTGTCGAACAGTTTCTGGAGCGCCGACATCTCCTCTGTGCACGACTTGCAATAAATCGACCAGAAGGTGAGGATCACGGGCACCTTGCCCGTGTAGGCCTCGAGCGAGATCGGCGCCCCGGACGGCTGCTTGCCGGAAACGGGGGGAACCTTCTTCCCGATCAGGTCGCGGGGCGCGGCGTGGGCGGTCCCCGCCGCCAGGACGAGCGCCAGAACCACCATTGCCAGGGGTAGACGTCGCAATTTGAATCCTCCTGTCGAAAAGTTGCGAGAGTTCATTCCGATTCGGGCCCGATCACCGCGAGGAGCTGCCCTTCCTCGACGCGGTCGTTCAATGAGACCGCAATCTCCTGGAGCACCCCGGCGATGTGCGCCTTGACGGCGTTCTCGGTCTTCATCACTTCGATGTTCATGATCTCTTCGCCCTTGCGGACGTGGTCGCCGGGTTTCAGCGCGCGGTCCTTGGTTCCGATGCGCCAGACGTTGCCGGTGACCGTGGCGCCGATCTCCCCCCGGTTGGAGGGCGTCGCCTTGCGGACGACCAGCTTGGATGCGAGCGACTCGGGAAGGTCGACAGGGAACACGTGCATGATGTTGTCGACCGAGAGGACGACGTGCTTGACGCCGCCGATCCCCTCGCCGATCGAGACCAGCTTGATGACATGTGGCCGCCCGGCCATCTCGAGCTCGATCGCGTCTCCCGGCTTGCGGAGGCCGTTGAGCCAGACCGGCGTCGGGAGGATGGTCGTGTCTCCGTAGGTCGCGCGGAAGCGGATCAGGTCGACCGTCGCCTTGGGGTGCTGCGTGTAGAGGACGAACTCCTCGTCGGTCGCCGGGCGCCCGAGGTCAAGCTCCATCAACTGGCGGAGCCGGTCGAGTTCCTCGTCTGCGAGCTGCGACAGCGGAGACTCGTTGAGCCGCTCCGTCGCCACCCGGTCCTGCCATTCGTCGCCGAATGCGCTCTTGTAGACCCAGTCCTTCGGCCACCCGAATGGAAGCGGTCCGTATTTGCCCAGGAGCAGATTCTTGAGGTCGTCGGTGGCGCCGGAATAGAGTTTGAGCAGCACGTTCTCGTCGGCCTGCGATAGCGCCTCGAGCCGCTCGCCGTTTTCGAAGTAGCGCTCGAGGATGCCGAACAGCCTGCGGATCCCCTGCTCGCCGCCGTCCTTGTCGAGACGCTGGACGATCGAGGCCCAGGTGGTCCAGGTGATCTGGGAGCCGGGCGTCACGTCGAAGTACTTGATGATCCGGTTGCCATAGGCCATCCCCTTGAGGATGTGCGGCATCAGGTCGAGGAAGCCGCCCTTCTCGGCCTGTTCGAACGACGAGGGAAAGGCGCCTCCCGGCATGCGGTGGCGCACGACGTCGCTCGAGAAACCCTTGAACTGGGACTCGAACCGCTCGTAATGGCGGATGAAGCCGTGGACCACCTCGGACGCCTTCTCGGCCAGACCGTCGTCGAGGCGGACGGAGAAGCCGAGGTCCCGCAGGTAGCGGGCGAGCGGAAGGACCGGCGGGTGGCCGTAGAACCTGGAGAACCCGTCGTCGGTTACATCGAACAGCTTGACGCCCGCCTGCGCCGCGGCTGCCATCGCCGGGATTGCCAGCCCGTCGGTCGCGTGCCGGTGGTACTGGATCACGAGACCCGGATAGCGCTGCAGGATCGCGTCGACCAGGCGGGCGATCCGCGACGGCGTCGCGACGCCCGCCATATCCTTGATGCAGAGGATGATCTGGTCGGTCCCGCCGCACAGGTCGATGATCTCGTCGGTCACCCTCAGATAATAGGCGTCGGAGCATTCGGGCGACTCGGTGAACGAGATGGATGGCTCGAATATCTTGCCGCCCGACATCACCTCATCTGCGATCGACGTCATGTTGGGGATGTAGTTAAGGAAGTCGAAGCAGCGCCAAACGTCGACCGTCGGGATGAAGGAGCGCACGGCGAGCTTGATGACGTTGGGGGGATACATCCGGTAGCCCCACAGGTTCGTGGAGCGGATGAGCGTCTGCGTGAGCGACCGGGGGGCGCCCTCGGACCAGATGCGCGCTTCCTCGAACGGGTCGATCATGTTGTTCATGAGATCTTGGTGGAAGCGGGCGCCGCCGTGCACCTCGATCGAGAAGTAGCCGGTGCCGTCGTAGAGCGGGATCAGCTTGCGCAGGTCGAACAGAGTGAAGCGGTTCTTGAAGTCGCTCTGCCCCGTGTCGCGCGGCCCTGTCTGTGTGAAGCAGATGTCCTTGCCGTCCCGAAGCGCCTTCAGGACCTTCTTCGGGTCTTTCTTCCTGACGTTTGCCTTCATCCCGTCCCCTCGACCCGTTTTCATCCTGCGTAGATGTTGCGGCCGAGGCCCGAGACCTGCGCCACGAATTTGGCCACCTTGAATATCTGTTCTTCGGCCTCTTCGTACTCGGTGAGGCCCGCGATGTTTTCCTCGATGAAGCCGGTGTGGATGTCGCCCGCGACGAACTTCGGGTTGTCCATGATCTTCTTGAGGAGCGGGATCGTCGTCTTGACGCCCCAGATCTCGAACTCGCGCAGCGCGCGGCGCATCCGCTCGATCGCGGTGACGCGGTCCTTGCCGACCGAGCAGATCTTGGCGATCAGCGAGTCGTAGTACGGCGGAATTTCCCACCCCTGGTAGATGCCCATCTCGGAACGGACGAAGGGACCGGACACCTGCCGGAGGAAGCTGACCTTCCCGAACGAGGGGGCGAAGTCGTTTTTCGGGTCTTCGGCGTTGACGCGGCACTGGATCGCGTGGCCCCGCAGGATGACGTCGTTTTGCGTCATGGTGAGCCGCTCGCCCGCGGCCATTCGGAACATGGTGCGGATGATGTCGAAGCCGCTGATCATCTCGGTGACGGTGTGCTCGACCTGGATTCGGGTGTTGACCTCGAGGACGTAGAACTGCCCCGTGCCGTCGACGAGGAACTCCATCGTGCCCGCCGTCTCGTAACCGACATCCTTCATCGCCTTGACGACGATCGCGCCGACGCGCGCCCGCTCTTCGGGCGAAAGCAGCGAACTGGGCGCTTCCTCGATCAGCTTCTGGTGGCGGCGCTGGATCGAGC
>JANXPS010000183.1 GCA_025357175.1 Deltaproteobacteria bacterium
CCGGGGTCGTTCGCCTTGCGAAACGGCTGGCCGCTTCCAAGGAGAGATGACCGTGATCCGCTATTCCCGATACTTCATGCCCACCACCAAGGAAACCCCCTCCGACGCCGAGGTTGTCAGCCACCGCCTGATGCTGCGCGGAGGCTTCATCCGTAAAGTCGCCTCCGGAATCTACACATATCTTCCCGCGGGTCTGCGCGTCCTTCGCAAGGTCGAACGGATCATCCGGGAGGAGATGGACCGCGCCGGGGCTATCGAGGTGCTGATGCCTACGGTCGTCCCGTCCGAACTCTGGAAGGAGAGCGGCCGCTGGGAGCTGTACGGCAAGGAACTGCTCCGTTTCAAGGACCGGTCCGAACGCGAGTTCTGCCTCGGACCGACGCACGAAGAGGTCGTCACCGATCTCGTTCGCCGCGAGATAAAGTCCTACCGACAGCTCCCCCTCAATCTTTACCAGATCCAGGACAAGTTCCGCGACGAGATCAGGCCCCGGTTCGGATTGATGCGGGGCCGCGAGTTTTTCATGAAGGATGCCTACTCGTTTGATGCCGACGACGTCGGAGCGGCGGACTCGTACCGGAAGATGTACGACGCCTACTGCCGCATATTCAGGCGACTGGGGCTCGAGTCGCGTGCCGTCGAAGCCGACACCGGCTCGATCGGCGGAAGCAGTTCCCACGAGTTCATGGTGATCGCCGACTCGGGGGAGGACGCCATCGTGTCGTGTTCCGGTTGCGTCTACGCGGCCAACGTCGAGAAGGCCGAGTGTCTGCCTGTTGCCGGTCCCTCCGGCTCGGCGGTCGGTGAATCGCGCAGGGTGGCGACACCCGGCAAGTGCACCATCGAGGAGGTCTCGGCATTCCTCGGCATCGAACCGGCCGCGATGATCAAGACGTTGCTGTTCGACACCGACCAGGGCGTTGTCGCGGTCCTCGTCGCGGGGGGATACGAGATCAACGAGATCAAGGTCAAAAACGTGCTCGGAGCCGAATGGGTCAGACTGGCGCCCGAGGAATTGGTGCGGGAACTGACCGGAGCCCCGACAGGGTTCGCCGGACCCGTCGGGTTGTCGGCGCGCATACTGGCGGACCACTCGGTTGCGAGCATCGGTGCCGGGGTGACGGGGGCGAACGAAAGGGACGCCCACCTGGTCGACGTGGTTCCCGGGCGCGATTTCGTGCCGTCGGCGTATGCCGACCTGCGCTCCGTCGCCGAAGGCGACCGTTGCCCTCGTTGCGGGGGAGAGCTGCGCTTCTCGCGGGGCATCGAGGTCGGCCACGTGTTTCGTTTGGGCACGAAGTACAGCGAGAAGCTGGCTGCCACCTTTCTCGACGCGGATGGAAAGGAGCAGCCGCTGGTCATGGGCTGCTACGGCATCGGCGTCGGCCGGACGGCTGCGGCGGCGATCGAGCAGAACCACGACGGTGACGGGATCGTCTGGCCGATTTCGATCGCGCCGTTCGAGGTCTACGTCATCGCGGTCAACGTGAGCCACGAGGGATTGGCTGCCGAGTGCGAGCGGGTCGCCGAGGCGCTTTCCGGCAAGGGGTACGAAGTACTCTACGACGACCGCATCGAGCGGCCCGGCATCAAGTTCAAGGATGCCGACCTGATCGGTGTTCCCGTGCGGATCGTGCTGGGTGAAAAGAACTTTGCCGAGGGGTTCGCCGAACTGCGTGATCGCAAGACAGGAGAGACCGAGCGGGTCGCGCTTGCCGAGGTCGTCGATCGTGCGTCGGCGTTGCTCGAAGAAAAGAAAAAGGAGTGCGCATCATGAAGAACCGGATCATCGTTGCGCTGGACAACGATTCGCCCGAGGCCGCGCTGGAGATCGTCCGGGTCCTGAAGGGCGAGGTCGGGATGTTCAAGGTCGGGATGGAACTCTTTCCACTCGGAGGGGCGGATCTGATAAAACGCATCCGGGAATACGGTGCCGACGTCTTTCTGGATCTCAAGTTCCACGATATCCCCAACACGGTGGCCGGAGCGATCCGGTCGGCGGTTTCACTCGGCGTGCGTTTCGTGACCGTCCACGCATCCGGCGGGAAGCAGATGCTCGAAGCGGCCGCCAAGGCCGCCGAGGGCAGCCTGACGACGATACTCGCAGTGACCGTGCTGACCAGCCTCGACGACGGCGACCTCAAGGAGATCGGCTATTCGACCGGAACACGCGATACCGTGCTGCGGCTGGCCCGCATGGCCCGGGAAGCCGGGATCGGGGGAATCGTCTGTTCCGCCCAGGAGGTGGCCGCCGTCCGTGAAGTCGTCAGGAACGGAGTGGTCCTGGTCACGCCGGGAGTGCGGCTCCCCGAGGACGCGGTCGGGGATCAGAAACGGGTGGTCACCCCCGAGGACGCGGTTCGCCGCGGGTCAGATTTCCTGGTGATCGGCCGCCCGATCACCCAGTCTGCGGACCCGGTTGCTGCCGCCAGGCGATTCGCCATACACATGACGAGAGGTTGCTGATGCGTCCGTCCGATTCGAATACCCCGATGTGGGTCACGGGGCGCCACCCCGTCGAAGAACTCTTGAACTCCGCCCTTCAGGCCCCGCGAAAGGTGCTGCTTTCCGACTCGCTGCCGTCCGATATCCGCAAGGCGATCGAGGCCCTTTCCCGCGACCGCAAGGTTCCGTGCCTGACCCTTCCCAAGGCGGAGTGGGAGCGACGGACCGGCGAGCGCGAGGGGGGCGGGGTGGCCGCCGAGATCGCGTCTTTCCGCTACGTCGATCCGGTCGACTGGCTGGCCTCGCTTCCGGCCAATGCGTCTGCGCTGCTGCTCGACGGCATCACCGATCCGCAGAATTTCGGGGCGATCATCCGCAGCGCGCGGGCGTTCGGCATATCCGGTGTCATCATCCCCCAGGATCGCTCCTGTCCGGTGACGGCCGCCGTATTCCGGTCTTCTGCGGGCGCCGCGGCGCACGTTCCGATCCTGCAGGTCACGAACCTCACGCGGGCGATGGGCGACTTGAAAGATGCGGGCTTCTGGTTTTACGCGGCCGAGGGCGGAGGCGAAACCCCGCTCTCCGGCTGGAAACCGGCCCACAGGTCGGGCATCGTGATGGGCAGCGAGGAAAAGGGCCTGCGGCGTCTGGTACGGGACACCTGCGACGGATCGGTCCGGATCGAGATGGAGCCGGGCATGGAATCGTTGAACGTCAGCGTCGCCGCCGGGATCCTTGCCCACGCGCTGCGCAATGCGTTGACAGCCCCGGCGAAATAAGTTTAATTGAAAACCCGCCCGCCCGGGCGGGGCAACGGACGCCGACGTAGCTCAACGGCA
>JANXPS010000128.1 GCA_025357175.1 Deltaproteobacteria bacterium
CGCTCAAGCTGCACCAGTGCGGTCTTCCGACCAAGATGGCGCTCGAGCTGTTCAAGCCGTTCATCTACAACAAGCTCGAGGAAGCAGGGCACGCCGCGACGATCAAGGCCGCGAAGAAAATGGTCGAGAAAGAGAAGCGCGAGGTATGGGACGCGCTCGACGAGGTCATTCGTCAGCTTCCGGTCATGCTCAACCGCGCTCCCACGCTGCATCGCCTCGGCATCCAGGCCTTCGAGCCCGTCCTGATCGAAGGGAAAGCGATCCAGCTGCACCCGCTGGTCTGCTTCGCCTTCAACGCCGACTTCGACGGCGACCAGATGGCGGTTCACGTCCCTCTGTCGATCGAGGCGCAGATGGAAGCCCGCGTCCTCATGATGTCCACCAACAACATCCTCTCGCCTGCGCACGGAAAGCCGGTCATCGCCCCGTCGCAGGATATCGTCCTCGGCATCTACTTCCTTACGCGCCAGCGTGATGGCGTCAAGGGGGACGGCAAGCTCTTCTCCAACCCCGAAGAAGTGCGCATCGCCTACGATGCCGACGAAGTCGAGTTGCAGGCGCCGATCAAGGTGCGCATCAACGGCGAGCGGATCGAGACCACGGTCGGCCGTGTCCTGCTCTACGAGGTCGTTCCGCCGGAAGTTCCTTTCCAGCACGTCAACAAGATCATGAAGAAAAAGGACCTGGCCGAGCTGATCGACGTTACCTACCGGAATTGCGGCCAGAAGGCTACCGTCATCCTGGCCGACCAGCTCAAGAATACCGGCTTCCATTTCGCGACGCTTTCGGGCATCTCCGTCTGCATCAACGACATGAAGATCCCGTCCAAGAAAGAGAAGATGCTTGAGGAAGCGACGGCCGAAGTCACGGGCGTCATGGAAGAGCACCGCGAGGGGCTCATCACCAACGGCGAACGTTACAATAAGGTCGTCGACATCTGGTCGAACGTGACCGAATCGGTTGCCTCCGAAATGTTCCGCGAAATGGGATACGAAACGGTCGTCGGCAAGGACGGCAAGGAAAAGACGGTCACCAGCTTCAACCCGATCTACATGATGGCCGACTCGGGCGCTCGAGGCTCCAACAAGCAGATGATGCAGCTCGCCGGCATGCGAGGCCTCATGGCCAAGCCATCCGGTGAAATCATCGAGACCCCGATCACATCCAACTTCCGCGAGGGGCTGTCGGTCGGCCAGTACTTCATCTCGACCCACGGCGCCCGCAAGGGCCTGGCCGATACCGCGCTCAAGACCGCAAACTCGGGCTACCTGACCCGGCGTCTCGTCGACGTCGCCCAGGACTGCATCGTGGCCGAAGACGATTGCCAGACGCTCGACGGCATCCCGGTCCGTGCCCTGATCGAGGGCGGCGAAATCATCGATCGGCTTTCCGATCGCATCCTCGGTCGTGTAGCGCTGGACGACCTTTATGATGCCGACGGCAACCTGTTGACCGATGCGAATACCGAGATCACCGAGGAAGTCGCGAATCTCATCGAGAACTCGGGCACGGACGAGATCAAGATCCGCTCCGCGCTGACCTGCGAAAGCAAACGGGGCGTCTGCGCGCTCTGCTACGGCCGCGACCTGGCACGGGGTAAAATGGTCGCCAAGGGCGAATCGGTCGGCATCATCGCAGCGCAGTCCATCGGCGAACCGGGCACGCAGCTCACCATGCGTACCTTCCATATCGGCGGAACCGCGTCGAGGCAGGTGACGCAGAGTGCGCATACTGCGAAGCATGCCGCGCGTGTTCGGTTCCAGGGTATCGCCGCCGTCCGTAACCGCGAAGGAAACCTGGTCGCCATGAATCGCAACGGATTCCTCGTGCTCGTCGACGAGAACAACCGCGAGCGGGAGAAGTACCAGATTCCCTACGGCGCCACGCTCATGATCAAGGACGGCGACAAGATCAAGGAAGGGCAGACCCTTGCCGAGTGGGATCCGTACAATATCCCGATCCTCACCGAGGTCGACGGCAAGGTCAAGTTCGGAGACATCATCGAAAACGTTTCCATGCGGGAGCAGGTCGACGAACTGTCGGGCCGTTCAACACGCGTGATCATCGAGACGAAAGATCCCGAGGTGCGCCCCCGCATCTCGGTCAAGGGAGCCGACGGCCGCACGCTCAAGCTTCCCGGTTCAAACAGCGAGGCACGCTACAGTCTCCCGAGCGGGGCCAACATCCTCGTCGAAGAAGGACAGGAACTGCTGGCGGGCGACATCATCGCGAAAATCCCGCGCGAAACCACGAAGACCAAGGACATCACGGGCGGTCTTCCTCGAGTCGCCGAACTCTTCGAAGCGCGCAAGCCGAAAGAAGCCGCGGTCATTTCCGAAATCGACGGCGTCGTCCGTCTCCTTCGAAAGGATTTCCGCGGAAAGTCCGACGCCGACGTCAAGATCATCGACTCGGGCGATACGGATCTCCGGATCGGCGAGATCGTCAAGAAGCGCGACCTGGCCGACGAAAACGATCGTGTAAAGAAGCAGGGCGGACGCGTCGCCAAGAGCGGCCCGATCGGCAAGGCATCAATCCAGGTGGTTCCGGAAATCGGCGCCCCCCGCGAATACACGATCCCGCGCGGCAAGCACATCACAGTCCATGACGGCGAACGCGTCCGGTCGGGCGAGGCGCTCATGGACGGGTCGCCGAACCCGCACGATATCCTTCGTGTCCAGGGCGACAAGGAACTTGCCCGCTTCCTGGTCGACGAAATCCAGGAAGTCTACCGCCTGCAGGGCGTGCGGATCAACGACAAGCACATCGAGGTCATCGTTCGCCAGATGCTCCGCAGGGTCAAGATCACGGATCCGGGCGACACGGTATTCCTGATCGGGCAGAGCGTCGAGAAGGCGCTCTTCCGGGACGAGAACGACAAGGTCAAGGGCCAGGGCGGCAAGCCTGCCAAGGCCGAGCCGCTGCTGCTCGGCATCACCAAGGCGTCGCTTTCGACCGAATCCTGGATTTCCGCAGCTTCCTTCCAGGAGACGACCAAGATCCTGACCGACGCCTCGGTTCACGGGCGGATCGATTTGCTCGCCGGCCTCAAGGAAAACGTCATCATGGGCCGGTTGATTCCGGCGGGCACGGGTAGTCCGCTCTATCGATCGCTCGAGTTCGACTCCGATGCACCGCTCCTTTCCGAGATCCGCCCCGAAGTGGTCGCTCCGACCATCGAAGCGATCCCCGACGAGGATGACGAGGATGATATCATCGATGAACCGAAGCTCGTGATACGGCGCAGCAAGGCTCCGAAAAAGGATGCCGAGTAGCCTTTAAAAAAAGCGGTTGACATGACGATACCGCTGTGGTAAAAATTTTGTTCCTGTTTTCAATGTAAAGAAGCAGGGATCACGGAAGGAACACAGGGAATGCCCACGATCAACCAGTTGGTACGCAAAGGGCGCGAAGCCATTGCTAACAAGAGCAACTCTCCTGCGCTGGAGTGCTGCCCGCAGAAGCGGGGCGTCTGTTTGCGCGTCTACACAACCACCCCGAAAAAGCCCAACTCGGCGCTTCGGAAGGTTGCAAGGGTTCGTCTTACGAATGGCATCGAGGTTACGGTCTACATACCCGGCGAGGGTCACAACCTTCAGGAACACTCTGTCGTCATGATTCGCGGCGGTAGAGTAAAGGATCTCCCCGGCGTGCGGTACCACATCATTCGCGGGAAGCTGGATTCCGTTGGTGTCAAGGACAGACGGAAGTCGCGGTCGAAGTACGGGACAAAACGACCCAAATAGCTTTCCCTAACCGGAAAAAGAAGTACCAGCCACATTACCGGCGCATCAGCCGGAACGGGATTAAAAAGATTGATTCGCAACCTCCCCCGAGGTCTAGCACCTTGGGGGATGGCTATTGTGCCTTTGCGCGCCTAGCCGCAAACGCTCTAGGAGGGTTTTAAATGCCCAGGCGAGGTTTTGTGTCCAAGCGCGTTATCAGCGCGGACCCGGTTTATGGCGATGTTCTCGTTGCCAAGATGATCCATGCCATCATGCTCGAAGGTCGCAAGTGCGCGGCCGAGAAGGTTGTCTACGGCTCCATGGACATCCTTCGCGAGAAGACAAAAGAAGATCCCGTAGCTGTCCTCAAGAAGGCGGTCGAGAACGCCAAGCCGCTGGTTGAGGTCAAGTCGCGGCGCGTCGGTGGTGCTACCTACCAGGTGCCCATCGAGGTTCGCCCCGAGCGTCGGCTCTCGCTGTCGATCCGATGGTTGGTCGGCTACTCCCGCGGCCGTTCGGAAAAGACGATGATCGCCCGTCTCTCCGGTGAGTTGCTCGACGCATTCAACAACCGCGGAACGACGATCAAGAAAAAAGAAGATACCCACAAGATGGCCGAAGCCAACAAGGCTTTCGCGCATTACCGCTGGTAACAGCGGCAACCGGGAAGGAAGGACGCTTTCGTGTCTCGTACGACTACATTAGAAAAAACCCGTAATATCGGGATCATGGCGCACATCGACGCCGGCAAGACCACGACGACCGAGCGCATCCT
>JANXPS010000245.1 GCA_025357175.1 Deltaproteobacteria bacterium
GGGCAGATCGACGCGGGCCGCCAGCGCCACGACCAGCACGCAGACGTTCAGGGAATGGGTCACGGTGTAGTCGTCATGCGACTGCAGGCGCATAAGCCGGTCGATCAGAAGCCCCTCCTCCCGCAGCCCCGACATGATCGACGACACGATGTCGCGGCCCTCGTCGACCCGCCCCTTCGAACTTCCGGCGGTGAGCGCCAGCAGGACGTCCTTGAGCACATCGGTCGCCCCTGCGAGGATGTCGGACTGCGGTGCCGGCGCCGCAAGACCCGTCGCATGTCCCCGAGCGCCCGAGACGTTCTCGATCTTCCCGTAGCTGATCGCCTCCCACCGCTGGGCGGACGGGTTCCCGCCCGTTTCCGCGAGGAAATAGACGAACCGCTTGAGTTCCCCGAAGGTGATTTCCTGGCGGACGAGCACTTTCTCGATCCCTTTTTCCTGGACCAGCCTGTTGAGGCGCGACAGCGTGGCGTTGAGTCCGATGAACGGTTGCTCGTCGACGACGATGTGGTCCGCGAAAAACCCGATGTTCAGCCCCCCCAACTGCTGCGACGCCCCCTGGACCCGCTCGAACAGCCGCAGCATCAGCGCCTGCACCTTGGGGTGGCTTTCGGGATAGGTCGACGCGCCCTGGATGGCGAGCGCCAGGTCGGCAACCACCTGGAAGAGTTCGTCCCGGGTCGTCGTCATGCCGGCCTCATCGTCTTTAGAAGACTTGCGCACTGTTCCTTGACGATCGCCCGGCGGCAGTCGAGCCCCCTGTGGAGGTAAGAGGCGGCCCGCGTTCCTCCGCAGCAAAAGATGGCGTTCGCCGCATCGATCCGAAGGGAATCCTCCTTGGCCGAGGGGAGGAGCGATTCGGAAAGCAGGATCCGGCCGAGCGACGAAACCGCCTCCTGCGCCCTCAGCTTGCCAAGCGCCATGATCGCCTCCCTTCTCACGCGATAATCGTCGTGCTCGAGCATCCGCATGAGTTCTGGAGCCGCCCGCAAATCGCCTATGCCGCCCAGGATGAGGCACAGGTTGCGCACGAAATACCAGTGGGGATCATCCAGCTGCACGGTGATCGCCGGGACCGCGACGGGGGCGAATCGGGCGCAGAGCCCGAGCAGCGTCCGGCGGCTGGCTTTCGAGCCTTCGGTCAGCAACCGGTCGAGGATCGCCTCGATCGACGAGTCGGCGAACGACACGATGATTTCCTGGATCGCATCCCGGTCGGCCGACTGGAGCTCCGGCGACAGGTAGAGGTCGAGGACGTGCGCGAAATCCATTTCGCCGATCACGCCCCGGATCACCGGCTTCCGGGTGTCGGGCGCATCGGTCCCGATCGACGCCAGCGTCGACAGGATCCCGTTCAGGAGGACGAACTCCTTCCGGGAAACGAGGTTCGGGATGATCTTGCGGATGTCTTCGAGGATGCCCAGGTATTCGTCTTCAGGACTGTCGTCCGTCAGCAGCTCGAGCAGCACAGACGTGGCCTTCCGGTGGAGCGACTCGTCCGTGAACCCGTGGGCGTAGGCCGGGTCGAAAGGAACGGTCCCCGGAGGGAGGGAATACCCGCCTCCGAGCGACGAGATCGATTCGAGCAGGTTTCCGTGGTCCTGCCCGATGTACGCGTCTTCGGACCGGGTCAGCAGGAAGCTCTCGACCGTCTCCCAAGTCTTCTGGGCAAAATAATCCTTGGTGCGCCGGCTCTCCCGAACGTGCTCGCGCGCCTTGGGCATCAGTCCGTTCCCGGCGTTGCGCTCGGAGGCGATGATCTCGAAGATCTTGCGGAGCCGCCGCCCACCCTTCTCCTCGGCGGACAGGAACGCGGCGATCATGTCGAGGAACTCCTCGTCGGAATTGCCCGCTGTCAGCGCCTGCCCGAACAGGTATTCGAGCGCCGCGCCGTCCTGGCCGCTCCGGGGCGACATCTCCTCGAAGCCCTTGTCGAGGAACTCCAGCACCTGCCCCTTCCGGTCGGCGGGAAGACGGCCGATCATTTCCCCCAGGCGGCCAAGCAGCTTCTGGACAAGCTCGGGCGATACCGCTTCGGCAGCCGTCTCCTCCGGCGTGGCGAAGTGGATGCCCGCCTCGGAAGCGGCGGAAGCGCGCCTCAGGATCGCGGGCAGCATCTCGGGAGAAACGGAGAGTTCCTGGAAAAAACGCTCTCCCTGCGCATCGCCGTCGACCTGGTTCTCGGTGAGCAACATCCGCCACAGGTCGTTCTCACGGCCGGATTTCGTCTCGACCGCTCCCGATTCGTCGGGCGATACGATCCGGCGCGAGAGCACGTCCTTGTAGTTGTAGGGGTAGACGCCGATCCCCCGGACGCCCGCCTTGCCGAGGATCGCTTCCAGCGTGCCGCCGGTTTTTTCGATCGCCAGGTCGTGAAGACCACGAAGGAAAACCAGCAGGCCCTGCGGATCGGCCTCCGCGGAGAAATCGAGCGTGGCGACCTGGTTGAGAAACAGCGCCTCGGTAAGCCGGTTCACCAGATGCTGGCCGATTCCCAGGAACGTGTCATGGTAGAGAACCTTGTCCTTGGCGACGCCGAACAGGAGGTGTCCCGACGGCTCTTTGGAAATCTGCGCGGCCAGGATGCCGTGCAGCGTTTCCGCGCGACCTGCAAGCGAGGGGTGTCCGGCCTGGTACATGCCGATCCAGTTGTAGGCGCGGGCCAGTTCGACGAGCAGTTGCTCTATTTCCGGGTATGGCTTTGTTTTCGACTCGGGCACGGGATGATTATACCTTTAACCCCGTCAGGACGGCTTGCGCGCCTTCGCGAACGCTTCGGCGAAGGCGGAAAGCGGAGCGACCGTGTTTTGCCGCTCCGACCGGCCCTGGACCGGCCTGCCACCCCCTTTCGCCTGCCGGGGGCTCCCGCCGGGGTGCTGCGGCCCGGGGCCGGATGCGGCGCGCGGACCCGTCGGGGAGGTGCGGGACGGGGCTGCAACCGTCCCGCCCGGGGGCGCCGGCGCAGCGGGCGTCTCGTTGCTCCGCATCGACAGGGCGATCCGCCGGCGTTCCAGGTCGACCTCGATCACCGTGACGCTGACGCGCTGCTGAACCTTCACCACTTCGGCGGGATCCTTGACGAACCGGTCTGCCAGGCGGCTGACGTGCACCAGGCCGTCCTGGTGGACGCCGATGTCGACGAAGGCGCCGAACGCCGTGACATTGGTCACGAGCCCCGGCAACGTCATGCCGACCACGAGGTCTTCCATCTTCTCGACACCGTCCTTGAAGCGGACCGCCTCGAAACGTTCGCGCGGGTCGCGCCCGGGCCTCGCCAGCTCCGCCAGGATGTCGGTCAGCGTCGGCAGCCCGACCTTCCCTGTCGCGTACCGGGACAGGACGATCTTTTCCCTCAAGCCCGCGTCGCGCATCAGGTCGGACGGCGTGCAGCCCAGGTCGCGCGCCATCGTCTCGACGA
The DNA here is from genome assembly GCA_025357175.1 of Deltaproteobacteria bacterium. Lineage (GTDB taxonomy): Bacteria > Desulfobacterota > Deferrimicrobia > Deferrimicrobiales > Deferrimicrobiaceae > JANXPS01. The sequence continues at coordinate 3,419 of JANXPS010000245.1, forward strand.
TCGGATAACTCTCGGGGTGAACCGCGCTGCCGTCGAGCGGATTCTCGCCGCCGCGGATGCGCAGGAAACCGGCCGCCTGCTCGAACGCCTTGGGACCCAGCCGCGGCACTTTCCTGAGCGCCGCCCGCGAGATGAACGGGCCGTTCTCGTCCCGGTGCGACACGACCGATGCGGCGAGCGCGGGACCCAGCCCGGAAACATATGAAAGAAGCTGCCTGCTTGCCGTATTGACCTCGACGCCGACGCCGTTGACGCAGCTTTCGACCACGTCGTCGAGCTCCCGCTTGAGCGCGGCCTGTTCGACGTCGTGCTGGTACTGGCCGACGCCGATCGACTTCGGGTCGAGCTTGACGAGTTCGGCCAGCGGGTCCATCAGACGCCGGCCGATCGACACGGACCCGCGCACCGTCAGGTCGTGGTCGGGAAATTCCTCGCGCGCCACCTCGGACGCGGAATAGATCGAAGCCCCGCTTTCGTTGACCGAAACGACGGGAGGCGCGCCGGGAAGCGGCAGCGACCGTAGGAACGTTTCGGTCTCGCGTCCGGCCGTCCCGTTGCCCACCGCGATCAGCTCGACGCCGAACCGGGCGCACATCGACAGGACCGCCTCGCCCGCATCGCTGCGCTGCCTTTCGGACGCGTGCGGATAGATCGTCTCCGTATGCAACAGTTTCCCCTGCCGGTCGAGGCATACCGCCTTGCAGCCGGTGCGGAATCCGGGATCGAGCGCGAGCACGTTTTTCTGCCCGGCCGCGGACGACAAAAGCAGTTGCCGCAGGTTCGACGCGAACACGCGGATCGCGTCGGCGTCGGCTCTCCGGCGCCCCTCCATGCGCGCCTCGGTCTCGATCGCGGGCCCGAGAAGACGGCGGAAGCCGTCCTCGGCGGCCGCCCCGACCTGGCGCGACGCTTCTCCGTCGCCCCGGACGAAGCGCCCGCGGAGCAACGCCGCAGCCGCATCCTCGTCGGGCGTCAGCCGCAGATAGAGGAACCCTTCCTTCTCGCCGCGCCGCATCGCGAGCACCCGGTGGGACGGGGCGGACGCCGCCGGCTCTTCCCACTCGAAATAGTCGCGGTACTTCGCACCTTCCGTTTCCTTTCCGGGCGCCATGCGGCTGCGCAGAATCCCTTTTTCAAGGTAAAGCGCCCGCATCGCCGCCCTTGCGTCCGCATCTTCGCTCATCCGCTCGGCCAGGATATCGCGCGCGCCGGCCAGCGCCTCGTCCACGGATGCGACCCCTTTTTCCGGATCGACGAACGACGCCGCTTCGGCCGCCGGATCGATCGGCCCCTGCGCCCAGAGCAGTTCCGCCAGGGGGTCGAGCCCCCTTTCACGGGCGATCGTTGCGCGAGTGCGACGCTTGGGCCGGAACGGCAGGTAGATGTCCTCGAGCGCGGAAAGCGTGACCGCCCCGACGACCTTCCGCTCGAGGTCGTCTGTCAGCAGTCCCCGCTCGGCCAGCGACGCGAGTACCGCCTCCCGCCGCTTGTCGAGTTCGGCCATCTGCTCGAGCCGGTCGCGGATCGCGGCGACGGCGACCTCGTCGAGCGTCCCCGTCGCCTCCTTCCGGTAGCGGGCGATGAAGGGAACCGTGGCGCCGTCGGCCAGGAGCGCCGCCGTGGCCGCCACCTGCGCATCGCCGATCGACAGCTCGCGCGCGACGGCTGAAATGTGGGGGTTTATCGTCATCTGGTCAGGATCCTCCTGGCATGCAATTGAAAACGGCTCCGCCGGCCCCCTGAAAGGGCCGGCGGAGCCGTGATACCGACGGGTCGGGCGGCGAGACCTGGGCGGTCGTCGCCGGGGGCGAAGTTCTTAGTGGCCGTGCCCGCTGCCGCCGCCCATTCCGCCCATTCCGCCCATGCCGCCCATTCCGCCCATGCCGCCCATGCCGCCCGCCTTGGCGCCTTCCTTGCCGCCTTCCTTGATGGCGACAAGCTCGACCTCGAAGAGCAGCGCTGCATTGGGACCGATCACGCCGCCCGCTCCCTTGACGCCGTAGGCTAGGTCGGACGGGACGAAGAGCTGCCACTTGGAGCCGACCTTCATCTTCTGAAGCGCCTCGGTCCAGCCGGGGATGACGCCGTTGACCGGGAAAACCGCGGTCTGGTTGCGCTTGTAGGAGCTGTCGAATTCGGTGTTGTCGATCAGCGTCCCGCGGTAGTTCGTCTCGACCAGGTCGGTCGGCTTGGGGAGCGCGCCTTCGCCTTCCTTGATCACCTTGTACTGAAGACCGCTGGGAAGCGTGACGACGCCTTCCTTCGACTTGTTCGCCGCAAGGAATTCCTCGCCCGCCTTCTTGTTCTTCTCGATGGCGGCCTTCGTTTTCGCTTCCTGCTTGGCGTTGACCTCGGTCTGGAGATTGGTCAGGACCTCCTTGAGCTGGGCCTCGTCGAGTGCCGCCGGTCCGCCGGTGAGCCCGTCCTTCATGCCGCGAAGGATCAGGGTGTTGTCGACGTCGATCTCGTCGTTCGCAAGGTTGGTCTTGAGATTGGTGCCGAAGCTCAGGCCTATGCCGTAACTGACCTTGTCCCGCTTGTCCTTCAATTCCACGCCGTCCCCTCCGAATGCCAGATTTGCCGAAAGCACGACGGCCAAAACCGCGAGTCCCCAAGTTTTCATGCGAGATCCTTTCAGGACGAACCTTCCGGTTTTCCTATGGGTGATTTTCGGGCAATTGTATCACCCCGAGCGCCCGATCTGCGTTAAAATATTGGTCACACTGTTACGAAAGAAGCAGGGAAACCGATGCGTCTGCGAACAATCGCCGCCCTCTGGGCGCTTTTTTTTATGGTCCTTGCCCCCCCTCCGGCGCACGCCGCGCGGAAGGGAGCGAAAGCCGGGAAAACGGCTGCGGCAAAAAGCAGCGCGCCCCAGCAGAAATCCCGGCACACCGCCTTCTGGACCTGCTCCGACGGCAAGGGAACGGTATCCCTTTTCTGGCTTCCGACCGGCGGAGACTGGCCCGAGGGCGGATTCCGGCTCGAGCGGATCACCAAGGGCTCCGCGACGGTTCTGGCTCCGAAACTCGGTCCCGGCCTCGACGCCTCCACGCTCATGCGGATCCCCGACGCGCAGGCCGAGGAAATCCGCGCCTTTTCCGACAAGCTGACGCAGCAGACGCTTACCGAGGACGACCAACGCGCCTCCATCGTCAAGATGGGGGGCACCGCCACGATCGACATCGCCTACGGATTGGCGCTCGGCGTGCGCTACGTCGATTCCGGGCGCGGAGTCGGCAAGCGCAGCTACCGGCTCACGCTGATGGGGGCCGAAGGCAAGTCCGAAATGACGATCGACAGCGACGAGGTCGATCCCCTCAAGCGAACAGCCGGACCGGCCCAGGCGGTCGGCCTGCGGGCGAAACCGCTCATCGACAGCGTCGCCCTGTACTGGAGCGACCCGCCGGTCGATCAACAAGCCCCGGTCGTCGCGTACATGGTAGACCGCTCCATCGGAAGCAGGAAGTCGGCCGCGACCGTTTCGTTGGCGCAGGCAGGGGTTCCGGCTTGCGCGCCGTCGCGGGCGGGTTCTTCCGTCGCGGGGTCGGCGGCGGCAGCACATCCTCGCCGGTCGTTGAGGCCACGATGGTCTCTTCTTCGATGCCGTCGTTCGTGCCCGCCGCTACGCTGCTTCCGCTCGTGGTGCGGGCAAGGTAGATCGGGGAAGCGATCCCCGCTTCCCCGCGATTGCTTACGGATCGCACCCGGTAATAGAATTCCTTCCCGCTTTCAAGGCCCTTGTCTTCGAATTGCGACGCGTCGTGCGGCAACGGAGTCTTCGTCGCGGATTGAAAGGGACCGTTCGGAAAGGGGGATCGCTCGACCACGAATCCGCCGACGTAGGCGTTGTCGGTGTTCGTCCAGGCGACGTTGACCGCTCCCTTGATCCCCTCGACGCGGACGTCGGGCGGCGGGGCGAGTTCGGGAAAATCCTTGGCGAGCACGGAGACGCGAACCGGGCCGCTGCGCCGTCCGAAAAGGTCGACGCCCGTGACGTCGTAGGCGAGATTGAGGCGCGGAGCGTCGTCGTCGAGGAACTCGGGCTGCCCT